>NZ_JBNDHZ010000026.1:0-65376 GCF_056755355.1 Luteibacter sp. HAY1-4A | reverse complement strand
CAGCAGGCTTGTTCGCCGCGGCCATTGGCTTCGTGAAGCTCCTTTCCGCCGTCATGTAGGGGCCGACATGGACCCGCGCCCGCTCGCGCCCTAGAATGGCGCAGCGCGCGAGAGTGGCGGAATTGGTAGACGCACCAGATTTAGGTTCTGACGGGGCAACCCGTGCGGGTTCGAGTCCCGCCTCTCGCACCACCACGCAGCATTCCTTTACCCGTCGAGCTTCTCTGTGCCGGCGAACGTGTTGGGGAACTCAGTTCCGGCAGCCGCCCAGCAGGTCGAGCCCTGGCTCGTACACGGTCGTCTTCGTGCCGAAGAACCCCAGCAGCGTATGGAACAGGTTGTCCTGGCTCGCAGGTTGCGTGCGTCGCTTGTCCATGCAATCCAGTCGCACACCGTTGTCGCGCACCCAGCCCGGCGACAGCCACATCAGCATCGGGATGTGCTTTTGCTGCGTGGGCGCCGTGGCCCAATCCGCGCCGTGCAGGTAGATGTCGTTCTCGCCAAGCGATTCGCCGTGGTCGGAGAGGTACATCATCGCGCTGTCGATCTCAGGAGCCGCCTTCAACGCATCTACGACCTTGCCGAGGATGTGGTCGGTATAGAGGATGGTGTTGTCGTAGTTCGCCACCGTCTGCGCATACGTGCAGGTTTGCACCTCTGCCGTGTCGCAGCCCGGGCCAAATACGGCGAATGCCTTCGGGTAACGCTGGAAATAAGTGGGGCCGTGACTTCCCTTCAGGTGCAGCACCAGCAGCGCAGGCGACCGCATGCGCGCCAGGCGTTCGGGCAGGTCGGTGAGCAGCACATCGTCGAAGCAGCCGTCCGCATCGCACAGGCCGTCGATCTTCGCGTCCGTCAGGTCGTCGTTGGGCACGCGCAAGCAGACGCCCTTGCAGCCTTCGTCGTTGTCACGCCAGTACACGTCAACGCCGGCGTGTTGAAGCACGTCGAGGGCGTTCCAGCGTGCTTTCGCCGTGGGCTTGTCGAACTTCTCGCGTGTCATGTTCGAGAACATGCAAGGCACCGACACGGTCGTTGCCGTGCCGCATGACCACGCATCGCTGAAGTAGATGGCGCCCGCCCGCTTCATTTCCGGGTTCGTCTCGCGGCCGTATCCCTGCAGCGACTGGTTCTCCGCACGCGCGGTCTCCCCCACCACGAGAACGACCACGCGTTTTCGCGCGGCCACCGCGGCCGAGGGACCGAGCGTGGCATCCGTGCCGATCGGCGTCATGGTCGCTTTGCGGTGAAACACGTCGCGTTGCAGGTAGTGAAACGTGCCGCTAAGCGCGGCGTAGGGGTTGAAGACATCGTACATCCCGCGATGATTGCGCTCGAAGTACACGTAGCTGCGCCCCGCCACCAGCGGCGGCAGGACCATCAAGCCTACGGCGCCGAGCACGATCACCGCGCGCCATCCGAGAAGCCGCCACTTCGGCATGAAACGCAAGGGCACCAGCAGCACGATCGCCGCCGGCAGAACGCCGAACAGGGCGATCCAGCGCACCGCATCGCCGGTAATCAACGCTGCCGCCTCCGCACGCTGCGTCTCGAAGATGCTCTGGACGATCTCGTCGTTCAAGCGCACGCCGAAGGTCTGCGCGTAGTACGCACTGGCCGCCGATATGAGAATCAATGCCGCCAGCAACGGCTTGCCGACGCGGGGCCACGTGACGAGCGCCAGGATGAGGACGAGATTCCCGACGAGCCGACAGCAAACGGTCACACTCAGCGTCCAGAACCCTTCCATGTTCCGCGACGCGGACAGCGCCTCATGCAGCTCGGACCAGAGACTGCGATTGAGTGCGGCGAGGATATAGACGGCGACGACGGCGCCCAGCAGCACGGCTGGCAGCGCTTTTCTTCCGTGACCGTCGGCCACGTTGTCTCGGATGCTCATGTCGGGCCCTGTTGGCCCGGCGAATTCGCGAGCGCGTAAAAGAGCGGAGGTTACACGTGCAACATCTTCGTCACAATCGGCTTTCGCCGCGCTGTCGCATGCAGGACGCGGTCCTGCGGAGGGCAAACCCGGTCGACGCGACGCATAAAAAAAGACCCGGAGTTCTCCGGGTCTTTCGTATTGGTGGGCCGTGTAAGATTCGAACTTACGACCAATTGATTAAGAGTCAACTGCTCTACCAACTGAGCTAACGGCCCGTTTGAAACTCGCGTTGTAAGTGGGGTGGACGATGGGACTCGAACCCACGACATCCGGAATCACAATCCGGTACTCTAACCAGCTGAGCTACGCCCACCATAAAACGTCAATTGGCGCGCCCGACAGGAATCGAACCTGCAACCGTCGGCTTAGAAGGCCGATGCTCTATCCGGTTGAGCTACAGGCGCAGGCACTGTACGTAGAACGCCAACTGGTCGGGGCAGAGGGATTCGAACCCCCGACATCCAGCTCCCAAAGCTGGCGCTCTACCAGACTGAGCTATACCCCGAAACTTCAAGCAACATCCCGATACTACCGGGGTGAAGCCTTCAAATGTTACGGGTCAAAGCAAAGCCCGTCAATCCGTATGAACACACCACACTTTCCATACCACTTTAAAGATGGTGCGCCCGGAGAGATTCGAACTCCCGACCACCAAGTTCGTAGCCTGGTACTCTATCCAACTGAGCTACGGGCGCACACTTTAAACCGTTGACCTGGAGACTATCGCCGTGAGGCGTTAGCGCCGTGTCGAGAAGCGGAATTATTCAGATATCCGGCGTGGGCGTCAACACTTTTTGCATCTTTTTTTTTCGCGAATCGGTAACAACGCTGCAAATAGCGGCAACTGGGCGAAGCCTATCGCGGCTGAAGGCGCTCCCACAGGGAAGAAAAAGGGCGGCCTTGCGGCCGCCCTTTCGTCTTACAACTGCGTGGCTGGCTTGCCGACCTTGTCGGGTGCCGAGCCTGCGTCGCCCCTGGGAGGTGACGGCGGCGTGGAGCCAGGCTTCTGCCAGTCGGCCGGCGGGCCCGGCTCACGGCCATTCATGATGTCGTCGATCTGGCGCGCGTCGATCGTCTCGTACTGCAAGAGCGTCTCGGCCATCACGTGCAGCTTGTCGATGTTGGTGGTGAGCAATTCCTTGCTGCGCGCGTATGCGCGGTCGAGGATGGTGCGCACCACTTCGTCGATCTTGCGTGCGGTTTCGTTCGACACGCTCTTGTGCTGCGTGACCGAGCGACCGATGAAGACCTCGTCTTCCTCTTCGCCGTAGGTAACGGGACCCAGCTCGTCGGACAGACCCCACTTGGTGGCCATGTTGCGCGCCATCTTCGTTGCGCGCTCGATGTCGTTCGACGCACCGGTGGTGACCTTGTCGTGGCCGAAGATGAGTTCTTCCGCCACGCGTCCGCCGTAGAGCGAGCAAAGCTGCGATTCGATCGCCACCTTGTTCATGCTGTAGCGGTCGCCTTCCGGCAGGTACATCGTGACGCCCAGCGCGCGGCCGCGCGGGATGATGGTGACCTTGTAGACGGGATCGTGCTCGGGCACCAGACGGCCGATGATGGCGTGGCCCGCCTCGTGGTAAGCGGTAAGGCGCTTCTCTTCGTCGTTCATGGCCATCGAGCGGCGCTCGGCACCCATGAGGATCTTGTCGCGTGCGCGGTCCATGTGGCTCATGCGCACTTCGCGGGCATTCTCGCGGGCGGCGAAGAGCGCGGCCTCGTTCACGAGGTTGGCGAGGTCGGCACCCGAGAAGCCCGGCGTACCGCGCGCGATGGTCATGGCGTCCACGTCGGCGGACGTGGGCACCTTGCGCATGTGCACCTTGAGGATCTGCTCGCGCCCCTTCACGTCCGGCAGGCCGACCACCACCTGGCGGTCGAAACGGCCCGGACGCAGCAGCGCGGGATCGAGCACATCAGGGCGGTTCGTGGCCGCGATGACGATGATGCCCTCGGTGCCTTCGAAACCGTCCATCTCGACCAGCAGCTGGTTCAGCGTCTGCTCGCGCTCGTCGTGACCGCCGCCCATGCCGGCGCCGCGATGGCGGCCGACGGCGTCGATCTCGTCGATGAAGATGATGCAGGGCGCGTGCTTCTTCGCCTGCTCGAACATGTCGCGCACGCGGCTGGCGCCGACGCCCACGAACATCTCGACGAAGTCGGAACCCGAGATCGAGAAGAACGGCACCTTGGCTTCGCCGGCGATGGCCTTGGCGAGGAGCGTCTTACCGGTACCCGGAGGACCGACCATGAGCACGCCACGGGGAATCTTGCCGCCGAGCTTCTGGAACTTGCCGGGATCGCGGAGGAATTCGACGAGTTCGCCGACTTCTTCCTTGGCCTCGTCGCAGCCCGCGACGTCGTTGAAGTTGACCTTGACCTGGTCTTCGCCTTGCAGCTTGGCGCGGGAGCGGCCGAAGCTCATGGCGCCACGGCCGCCGGAGCCCGCCTGCATCTGCCGCATGAACCAGATCAGCACGGCCACGAAGATGATGATGGGCAGCCAGTTGAACAGCAGGCCGATGAGCGAGAAGCCGTTGTCGGCGGGCTCCTGGCGCAGCTCCACGCCCTTGTCGCGCATCGTCTTCACGAGGTCGCTGGTGGAGAGGCCCACCACCGGCACCACGGTGCGGTAGGAGCCGCCGTCCTTCAGCTTGCCCGTGATCGTGGGCGGCGCCGTGGAAGTGATGGTGCCGCTTGCCACGTTGCCGTTGTCCACCTGCTGGGCGAAGGTCGTGTAGGACATGTCCTGCGACGCGCCGCTGTGCGGGTTGAAGGTCTGGAATACGGTTAGCAGGACCACCGCGATGATCAGCCAGAGCAACAGGTTTTTTGCCATCTCGTTCATGCGCGGTTCTCGCCTGGTTGCCGGGACGCGGACTTGAGCCCGGTCGCCAGCGCATAGACTTCCCGCGAACGCGCGCGGGAAGCCTTCGGTTTACGCATCGTCACGCGACTGAAGTCCGCGCGCAAGTTCTTAAGGTATTCGTCGAACCCCGCCCCCTGGAACAGCTTCACGAGAAATGAACCACCGGGCTTCAGCCAGTCCAGGCTGAACTGGCGGGCCAGGTCGCAAAGGTCCATGGCGCGGATCTGGTCGGCGAGTGCCACACCCGACATATTGGGGGCCATGTCCGAGAGGACAAGATCGACCTTCTTGCCTTCCAGCCTGCTTTCCAGTTCATGCAGCACCGATTCCTCGCGGAAGTCGCCCTGCATGAAGTCGACACCAGCAAGGCCGGCCATGGGCAGGATGTCCAGGGCGATGACCTTGCCGGTGTCGCCGAGACGCTGCCGGGCCAGCTGGGACCACCCGCCCGGGGCGGCGCCCAGGTCGACGACAGTCATGCCGGGCTTGATCAGGCGGTCGCGGTCGATGAGCTCTTCGAGCTTGAATACGGCGCGCGAACGCAGGCCCTCGGCCTGGGCGCGCTTCACGTAAACGTCGTCGAAATGCTCCCGAAGCCAGCGGGAACTGCTCTTGCTGCGTGACATCGGGTGGACCCGCGGAAGAAGTGGGCAAGCCTTGCATGATACCCTTTGCCGCCTATCCGCCGCGAACCGAACCTGAACGCATGCTCTCCCCCACACAGCGCCGCTACCTGCGCAGCCTTGCCCACGACCTCCGCCCCGTGATCCTCCTGGGCAACAAGGGGGCCACCGAGGCCGTCGCCAAGGAACTCGGCCAGGCCCTCGACATCCACGAGCTGGTGAAGGTGAAGCTTTCCGGGGGCGACAAGGACGAGCGCCAGGAGCAGATCGCCTTCCTCACCGGCCAGACCGGTGCCGAAACCGTCCAGGAAATCGGCCACGTCGTGGTCCTGTTCCGTCGCAACGAACAGGATCCGAAGCTCGCCCTGCCCCGGTAACGCCCATGGACCTGTCCTTCGAACATCCCGGCGACTACCTCTTCGTGCGCCGCGTGGGCGCCGGTACGGTCACCGTGGTCGACCGGGACTTCCACAGGAGCATCCTGCTGACTCCGCAACAGGTGGTCGAGGACTGGGACGTCAAAAGCGCCGCCGACCTGACCCTGGCCGACGTCGAGAAGATCGCCGGCCTCCAGCCCGAACTTGTCCTGCTGGGCACCGGCGAACGCCAGGTATTTCCGCCGGCCGAGGTCATGGCCGGCTTCCTCCGCCGCGGCATCGGCATCGAAGCGATGACCAATGGCTCGGCGGCGCGTACTTATAGCCTGCTTGCCGGCGAGGGCCGAAAAGTCCTGGCGGCGTTCATCCTTCCCTGAAGGGAGCACTCATGCGCATCCTCGTCCTGGGCGCCGGCGGCACCGGCGGGTACTTCGGCGGACGGCTGGCCCAGGCGGGCCTGGACGTCACCTTCCTGGTCCGTCCGGATCGCGCGCGGGTGCTGGATGAGAAAGGACTGGTGATCGTCAGTCCGTTCGGCGACGCCACACTGCGGGTGAAGCACGTGCTGGCCGAGACGGTGGCCGATCAGGCGCCGTTCGACCTGGTGCTGCTTTCGAGCAAGGCCTACGACCTGCATTCGGCGGTCGAGGCAATCGATCCGGCCGTGGGCGAACACACGGCGGTGTTGCCGATTCTCAACGGCCTGGCCCACTACCCTTTGCTCGACAACCGCTTCGGTCCGGACCGGGTGCTGGGTGGCTTGTGCGTCATCAGCGCGGCGAAGGGCCCGAACGGCGAGATCATCCATTTCGGTAACGGCGCCTCGATCACTTTCGGTGAACGGGATGGCCGTGAACACGCCGGCCGCTGTGCCGCCATCGCGCACGCCTTCGCCGCCGCGAAGGTCGACCACACGCATTCGAACGACATCCTGCGGGATCTCTGGGCGAAGTTCGCCTTCCTCGCCACGCTGGCGGGTAGCACCTGCCTCGTCCGCGCAAGCGTGGGCGATATCGTCGCCACCAACGACGGACGGCAACTCATCGAGCGCATGTACGAAGAGTGCCTGACCGTGGCACGCGCCTCGGGCCACCCCGTGCCCGACAATGCCCGCGCCTTCGCCTGGAAGACGCTGACGCAGGAAGGATCTCCCCTCACGGCATCGATGCTGCGCGACCTTGAAAGCGGGCAGCGCATCGAATCCGACCACATCGTGGGCGACATGCTGCACCGCGCGCGGGATGCGGGCGTGCCCGCGCCGTTGCTGGAGGTGGCGTTCGCACACCTGCAGGCGTTCGAGATCCGCCAGAAGCGCGAAGCCTGACTATCCGTAACCGGCTATGCCGCCGCGAGCACCCATCGCCGCTGAAGCGGCTCCCACAGGTACCTCACGCGAAGCCTGACCAATTGTGGGAGCCGGCTATGCCGGCGATTCCGCGGCAGAGGAGGCCTCCGCTACCCCGCTAGCACCCATCGCCGCTGAAGCGGCTCCCACAGGGCTCCTCAACGGGGGGGCAGGAATTGCAGCGGGTCGACCGGGTTGCCGTCGCGGCGGATCTGGAACTGAAGCTCGTCCCTCGTGGCGCCCGTGGAGCCCATTTCGGCCACGCTCTGCCCCGCCTTCACCTTCTCGCCTTCCTTCACCAGGCGCTTCCGGTTGTGGCCGTATGCCGAGAGGAAGCTGTCGCTGTGCTTGATGATGACGAGTTCGCCGTAGCCCACCAGGCCGTTGCCGCTGTAGACCACCACGCCGTCGGCGGCCGCGCGCACCGGGTCGCCCGCCTTGCCGCCCACTTCGATCCCGGGAATCGCGTCGCCGGATGAGAATTTCTTCAGCAGCGCCCCATCGGCAGGCCAACGCCACGCGATACCACCGACGCTGCGGGTGGCGCCCTTTTCCACGATGGGCGTGGACGCCGGCGGGTTCTCGACGGGTGCCGGCGGCTGGCTGGCTGGTGCCGTGGGAACCGGAGGTGGCGGAACGATCGATTCGGCCGGCTTGCCGGCGACGACTACCGGCGTATTCGTCGTGGTCGCGGGGGCGGGCACGGCCGGCGGGGTCGCTTCCGCCTCGGTGACGGGCGCGAAGCCAGGCTGCGAGGAAGGACTGGGTTGTGCCGGATGCCCGGTCGGTGGCGGCGTTGCCGGCACGGGCGCCGGCACGGCGGCAACGGTGGGCGCCACATGCGCCGGCGCCGGCGCCGTTTTCGTGCTGTCGTGCCCCGACGGCGAAAGCCGCAGGTCCTGGCCGGGCCAGATCGTGTAAGGCGACGCGATGCCGTTCCAGCTCGCGAGGTCGCGGAAATCCACCTTGTTGCGGAAGGCGATGCTGTAGAGCGTGTCGCCCTTCATCACGCGGTAGCTGCCACCCGGCGGCGGTGCCGGCGTGGACGACCGCGCCGTCGTGTAGCTTCCCGGGCTGCGCGTGACCACCACCGAACTGCGCGGTGCGAGGTCGCAACCGACGAGCAGGACGCTTGCCGCCAGCATGGTCAGCAAGACGGGCGGACGGGTCACGAGCATCGCGGATCTCCCTTCACGGTCACTCATCGCAACAGGAACCACCAGGCGGCAAGCAGGATGAGGGCTACGATAACAGCCCAACCTATCCACTCGATGTGTTTGCGCAGCATCTGCTCCGCACGTTCGCCGAAGATGCGTACGAGGAGCGCCAGCAGCCACACCCGTTTGCCGCGCCCGATAAGCATGCAGAGCAGGAACGGCAGCAGCGGCACCCCCACGATGCCCGAGGCCCAGGTGACGAACTTCATCGGCACCACCGGCTGCAACGCGGCCATGGCGAGCACGATGTAGAGACCCAGCGAGTGGGCCTGCATGTCCCGCTGCAGGTTCTCCACGCCCTTCTGGATGGGCGCCAGCAGGTGCATCGACTCGAGCAACGGCTTCAGCGCTTCGTACGCGTAGTGGCCGAGGCCATAGCCGACAAGCGAGCCGAGCAGCGAGAACAGCAGGCTCCAATTGGCGAAACGGAACGCCTTGCGCGGCTGCGCCAGCATCATCGGCGCCAGCATCACTTCGGGCATCACCGGGAAGATGAACGCCTCGACGAAGGAAAGTACCGCGAGGTAGCGGACCGCATGGCGATGGCGGGCCCAGACGATGGCGCGCTCGTACAGCGAAGCGAACATCCGCATTCAGCGGGTTTCCTTGTAATAGAGGGGTGTCATCCAATGCCGCCAAGCAGCGGAACGAAGCTCACGGGGCCGAGGTCTTCGCGATGGATCTTGCCGTCGTCGTCCTTGCGCATGCGCACGAGTACCTGTTGGCTGGGGCTGCCCACGGGGGCAACGAGCACGCCGCCCGGCTTGAGCTGGTCGAACAGGGCCGTGGGCACGCGATCGCCCGCGGCGGTAAGGATGATGGCGTCGAACGGTGCATCCGATTCCCAACCGAGCTTGCCGTCGTCGTGCCGCGAGCGCAGGTTCGCGATGCCCAGCTGGCGGAAACGGCGGCGTGCCTGGCGCAGGAGTTCCTCGATCCGTTCGACGGTGTAGACCGTCGGCACGATGCCGGCCAGCACCGCGGCCTGGTACCCCGAGCCCGTGCCGATCTCGAGGACACGCTCCGGGATGCCGTGTTCGATCAGGGCTTCTGTCATGCGCGCCACGATCCACGGCTGGGAGATGGTCTGGCCGTGGCCGATGGGAAGCGCGGTGTTCTCATAGGCACGCGAGTGCAGCGCCTGGTCGATGAAATGGTGGCGCGGCAACTGGCGGATCACCTCCAGCACCCGCTCGTCGCGGATGCCCTCTTCCATGAGCTTGGCCACCAGCCGGTCGCGGGCGCGTTGCGAGGTCATGCCTTCGCCGCGCAAGGCGGAGGGTGGAAGCGCGTGCATGTTCACCATGTCAGGCCGCCTCCTCGTCGTCCATGGCCGCCGAAAGCGACAGCATCCAGCTGCTGACCTTTTCCAGCGCCTGGTAGCGCGTGAGGTCGGTATGGATCGGTGTGACGGAGACGTATCCGCGGCGTACCGCGTCTATGTCGGTACCTGGGCCATCGTCGTCGATGTCGCCCGGCGGTCCGATCCACCACATGGCGCGGCCGCGAGGATCGGCCGTGCGGATGGCCGGCGCGGACCGGTGCCGCTTGCCGAGCCGCGTGACCTCGAAGCCGCGCACCTGCTCCCACGCCAGGTCCGGCACATTCACATTGAGAATGGTGTCGGCCGGCAGGGGATCGACGATGAGGCGCCGCATGAGCATCAGCACCGCGGTTGCGGCCGTGTCGAAATGGCGGCCGGAACCTTCCTGCGTGACCAGCGACACGGCGATGGCGGGAAGACCGAGGAAGCGCCCTTCCATCGCGGCGGACACGGTGCCCGAATAGATGACGTCGTCGCCGAGGTTGGCGGCGTTGTTGATACCGGACACGACGATGTCCGTCTCGTGGTCGAGCAGACCGGAAAGCGCAAGGTGCACGCAATCCGTCGGCGTGCCCGCGACGCGATAGGCACCGCTTTCCAGCCGCTGCACACGGATGGGTGCATCGAGGGTGAGCGAATTGCTCGCGCCGGAGCGGTCGCGATCGGGAGCGACGACCGTCACCGTGCCGAACTCGGCCAGACGCTCGGCCAGCACCTGGATGCCAGGGGCCTCCACGCCGTCGTCGTTGCTAACCAGAACTTGCATGCTGATCCAGATCGAAAAACGGGCGGGGCGACCCCAATTCGAAGGAGCCGCCCGACCCTCCAAGTCTACCGGAGCGGGCAGCGGGATTCACGGAACGGACACGGAAGCCGGTGCGACCGCCGTCACGGCACCGCCACGACTTCCACCGACGGTTCCCTTAGGATGCAGACATGACGCGACGCCCGCCCAAGGTGCACGACGACGACAGCCGCCTCTTCCGCGAGGCGATCGGCGAGGTCCGCCTCATGCAGCCGGCCGAGGTCGTGCCCGGAAAGCCGAAACCGGCGCCGCATCCGCACATGCGGGAAGCCGACGAGGCCGCCGTCCCTGCCGACTCCCTGCTGTTCGAATACGATCCCGCCGATCTCGAGGTCGGCGAGGAATTGTCGTACCTGCGCGATGGCTACCCACCGCGCCTGCTGAAGCAATTGAAGCGCGGCCAGTTCAGCATCCAGGCCGACGTGGACCTGCACCAGATGAATGCGGCGGCCGCGCAGCTCACCATCGCCGAATTCCTCGCCGAATGCCGGCACGATGGCATCCGCTGCGTGCGGATCATCCACGGCAAGGGCCTTCGCTCCAAGGCCGCCGGACCCGTGTTGAAAGGGCTGACGGACCGCTTGCTGAGACGGCGCGACGACGTGGTGGCGTTTGCTTCGGCGCGGCCGATGCAAGGCGGCACCGGCGCGGTGGTGGTATTGCTGAAAGCCTGAGGGGCTGATTTCGCCGCTGAAGCGGCTCCCACACAGAGCCCCTGTGGGAGCCGCTTCAGCGGCGATGGTTACAGGGTCACCGCCAGTTCTCGGATCACCGTGGTGGCATAGGCACCCGCTGGGAGCCCGAACGACACTTCCAGCGCATCGGCTTCCACCCAGCGCCACGCCAAATCGCGCGGCAGCAGCCGCAGCGCACGCCGCTCCTGATCCATCCGCGCATCCGCGAGCCCTTGGGCAAGATCGTCGTCGCGCGCCGCGACGGCCCGCTCCAGTTCACCGGCGGCACCGGCGGCGGGCGTGTCGCCGCGCCCCCACAGCGGTCCGGACGGATGGATATCGAAACGCGCGAGCCTTTCCGCGAGCGTGTCATTGAAGCCTTCCGGGCCGAACCACGAGCGCGAACCTTCCAGCGCCCAGATTTCGCCGTCCATCGGCGCGTCCCACGTACCCGCCGCGACACGCTCCGCGAGTACGCCGTTGAAGATGTGCGAACGCGCCGCCGAGAGCAGGATCGAGCGCTTGTCGCGATCGACCCGTCGACCTCCGAACATCGCCCGCGCCTGCGCGACATTGCCGCCGCCGAGGCCGAAGCGCTGCTCGCCGAAATAATTGGGCACGCCGCGGGCCGCGATGGCGGCGAGACGCGCTTCGGCTTCGGTACGATCGCCCTCGATCTCGCGCAACACCAGCACGAAGCGATTGCCGCGCAATGCACCACGCTTCAGCTTGCGCGAGTGCCGTCCCAGGGAACGGATCGACACCTCGGCATGCGGAAACGCCGACCAGTCCGGGTCCGCTTTCCCCGGCAGCTGCACCGTGAAGGCCTGTCGCGTCACCGCGTGCCGGTCCTTCAGACCCGCATAGCCGACGTTCATCGGTGCCGTACCCGCGAACCGGGCCAGCTCGCGCGCCACCCAGTCGGTATTCGCGCCGCGCTTTTCCACCACCAGGAACGCGTGCTCGCCCGTGCCGTCAGGCTCGTAGCCGAGCACTTCCTCGACGAAGAAATCCTCGGGCGCGGCACGCAGACGAGCGCGCAGCGGCGGTGCGCCAAAGGCGAAGGGAAGCTCGGTGTCGCTCATGGAAAACCCTACAGCAGGAACAGCGTGGCGAGGCCGAGGAAGATGAAGAACCCCCCGCTATCGGTCATCGCCGTGATGAGCACGCTGGAGCCTAGCGCCGGATCGCGCCCGAGCTTCGTCATCAGCATGGGAATGCCCACGCCCATGAAGGCCGCGAGGAGGAGGTTCAGCGTCATGGCCGCGGTCATCACCGCACCCAGGGAAATGCTGCCGTAAAGCATCCAGGCCACCAGGCCGATGGCGCCGCCCCAGACGATGCCGTTGACCAGCGCGACGGCCAGTTCCTTCCGCCACAGGCGCCGCGCCTGCGACACGCCGATCTGCTCGAGTGCCATGGCCCGCACGATCATCGTGATGGTCTGGTTGCCCGAGTTACCACCGATGCCGGCGACGATCGGCATGAGCGCCGCCAGGGCCACCAGTTTCTCGATGGAATGTTCGAACAGGCCGATGACGCGCGAGGCGATGAAGGCGGTGATCAGATTGATCGCCAGCCATGCCCAGCGGTTACGCACGGATTTCCACACGGAAGCGAAGATGTCTTCTTCTTCGCGCAGACCGCCCCGGGACAAGGCCTCCGTTTCGCTCTCCTCGCGGATGAAGTCGAGCATGGCATCGACCGCGATGCGGCCGATGAGCCGCTGCTGGCTGTCGACCACGGGCGCGGTCACGAGGTCGTAGCGTTCGAAGGCCTGCGCCACGTCATAGGCATCGTCTTCCGGATGGAACGTGTTGACGTCCGGCGCCATGATCTCGTTGACCATTCGTTCCGGCGGGTTCACCAGCAACCAATGCAGCGGCAGCACGCCGGTGAGCACGTTGTCCGCGTTCACGACGAAGAGCTTGTCGGTCTGCGCGGGCAGTTCGTCGAACCGGCGCAGGTAGCGCAGCACCACCTCGAGGCTGATGTCCTCGCGGATGGTGACCATATCGAAGTCCATCAGTGCGCCGACCTGGTCGTCCTCGTAGGACATGGCCGCCTGCACGCGCTCGCGCTCCTGCGCGTCGAGGCTGGCCATCAGCTCCGGCAGCACTTCGGTCGGCAGGTCGTCGACCAGGTCGGCCAGCTCGTCGGCGTCGAGGGGTTCGACGGCGGCAAGGATCTCGCGGTCGTCCATGTCCGCGATCAGCGATTCGCGGACGGAATCCGAAACCTCGAGCAGGATGTCGCCGTCCTGGTCCGAGCGCACGCGCTGCCAGACGGCGAGGCGGTCTTCGAGCGGCAGCGATTCGAGGACGTCGGCGAGGTCGGCGGGATGCAGTTCGTCCAGGCGCGCCTGCAATTCCGCATCGGTTGCCTGCAACGCGGCTTCATCGCCGTCCGGTGCGGCGCCGGCGAAGGCAAGCAGGTCTTCCCGGCGGCGCAGCAGGTCGGTGATCGCCTCCAGCCTGTCGTGCAGGCGGGGCGTGGACGCGCGTGGTTCGACCTCGCTCATGTGCGCAGGACCAGGACCGTGGCGAGCGCCGCGATACCTTCCCGCCGCCCAGTGAAACCGAGGGTCTCGGTGGTGGTGGCCTTGATGCTGATGCGTTCGATGTCCACGTCCAGGTCCGCCGCGATGGCCTCGCGCATCGCCTGCGCGTGCGGGCCGACCTTCGGCGCCTCGCAGATCACGGTGATGTCGGCATTGCCCAGTTCGTAGCCGCGCTCGGCCAGCATGCCAGCCACCGCGCGCACGAAACGACGGCTGTCCGCCCCGCGCCACGTGTCGTCGGAGGGAGGAAAGTGCTTGCCGATATCGCCCAGCGCCAGCGCGCCGAGCAGCGCGTCGCACAGCGCATGCAGCACCACGTCGCCATCGGAATGCGCCAGCACGCCTCGCGTGTGCGGTACGCGCACGCCACCCAGCATCACGTGGTCGCCTTCGCCGAACGCGTGGACGTCGAATCCCTGGCCGATGCGCATTACCCGATTCTCCCTAGAAGGAACTCCGCCAGTGCGAAATCGGCCGGCGTGGTCACCTTGATGTTGTCTTCCGAGCCTTCCACCAGCAACGGCGCCACGCCGAGCCGTTCCATCGCCATCGCCTCGTCGCTCACCACGATACCGGCTTCACCGGCAAGGCGAAGTGCACGAACCAGCGGCCCGCGCCGGAACATCTGCGGCGTGAACGCCCGCCAGCGACCCTCGCGCGGTTCGGTGTCGATGCTGTGACACGCGGCATCCGCGCGCTTGAGGGTATCGCGCAACGGCGCACCCAGGAGACCGCCCTCCCCCTGCCCCGCCAGTTCCACGAGACGCGCGATGTCGGCTGCGCGCACGCAGGGCCGTGCGGCGTCATGCACCAGCACGAAATCCCGGTCGCCCACCGAGGGTGGCAGCGCCAGCAGACCCGCCAATACCGAATCGCTGCGCTCGCCGCCGCCGACGGTGACCACGAGGGGTTTGCCGCCGACGTTGTCCATGGCCGCGAAATGCCGGTCGTCCGCCGCGATGGCCACGACCAGGCCCGCGATCAGCGGATGGGCGGCGAGGCGCTCGAGCGTGTGCTCGATCATCGGCCGCCCGCCGATGGCCTGGTATTGCTTCGGCCGGTCGCCGCCTGCGCGGACGCCTTTTCCGGCGGCCGGCAGGACACACCACAGGGCGTCCATCACTGGCCGCCGGGGGCGACGGGCGGCGGCGGCGGGGCGCTGGTGGCGGCACCCGGTTCCACCACCTGGTAGAAGGTTTCGCCTGGCTTGATCAGGCCCAGTTCCTGCCGCGCGCGCGCCTCGGTGGCCTGCTCGCCGTGCTTGAGGTCTTCCACGTCCGCCGCCAGCGCCTGGTTCCGCTTCTGCAGTCCCGCGTTTTCCTCGGTCTGTTTCCTGACCGATTCGCGCAGGGATTCGACCTCGGCCATGCCCCCACCGCCGACCCACAGCTTCAGCTGGAGGGCGATGAGGACAATGACGAGGATCAGGCCGACCCAGCGCAGGATGGCGGCGTTACTCAAGGCGGGACTCAGCCAGGCAGCTTCGACAGGCTCGGGAACGCCTGGCGACCCGCGTACTTCGCCTTGCCGCCCAGGGCTTCCTCGATGCGCAGCAGCTGGTTGTACTTGGCCACGCGATCGGTGCGGCACAGCGAGCCGGTCTTGATCTGCGTGGCCGTGGTCGCCACGGCGATGTCGGAGATGGTGGTGTCCTCGGTTTCGCCCGAGCGATGCGACACGATGGCCGCGTACTTCGCGCGATCGGCCATGGCGATGGCTTCCAGCGTCTCGGTGAGCGTGCCGATCTGGTTGACCTTGATCAGGATGGCGTTGGCGATCTTCTTGTCGATGCCTTCCTGGAAGATCTTCGGATTGGTCACGAAGAGATCGTCGCCGACGAGCTGGATGCCTTCGCCGATGGCTTTCGTGAGATGGGCCCAGCCCGTCCAGTCGCCTTCGGCCATGCCATCCTCGATCGTGACGATCGGGTACTGCTTGGACCACGACGCCAACGTGTCGACCCACTGTTCCGGCGTGAAGACCTTGCCCTCGCCTTCGAGGTCGTACTTGCCGTCCTTGAAGAACTCGGAGCTGGCCACGTCGAGGCCGAGCAGGATGTCGCTACCCACCTTGTAACCGGCCTTGTTCACGGCCTCGAGGATGGTGTCGAGCGCTTCCACGTTGGACTTCAGGTTCGGGGCGAAGCCGCCCTCGTCGCCCACGGCCGTATTGAGACCGCGGCCCTTCAGCACCGACTTCAACGCGTGGAAGATCTCGGCACCGTAGCGCAGCGCTTCGGCGAAGGTCGGCGCGCCTACCGGCAGCACCATGAATTCCTGCACGTCGACGTTGTTGTCGGCGTGTGCGCCGCCGTTGATGATGTTCATCATCGGCACGGGCAACGAACCGCCGCCGTCCACCATCAGATACTGCCACAGCGCTTGCTTGCGCGACGCGGCCACGGCGTGCGCGGCGGCCATGGAAACGCCGAGCAAGGCGTTCGCGCCCAGCTTGCCCTTGTTGTCGGTGCCGTCGAGCGCGATGAGCTTCGCGTCGAGGCCCTTCTGGTCCGCCGCGTCGAAACCGCCGAGGGCCTTCGCGATCGTGGTGTTCACGTTCGCCACCGCGTTCTTCACGCCCTTGCCGCCGTAGCGGCTCTTGTCGCCGTCGCGCAGTTCCACGGCTTCGCGCGTGCCGGTGGACGCGCCGCTCGGGACCGCCGCACGGCCGAACGAACCGTCGGCGAGGGTGACTTCGGCCTCGAGGGTGGGATTGCCGCGGGAGTCCAGGATTTCCCGGGCGTGGATGGTGGTGATGGACGTGGTCATGCGCTTCCCGTTACGAGTTGGAATGACTGAAGAAGGTGCCGACGAGGACGAGGCCCGCGGTACCGACGAGGATGAGTGCGTTGAGGCCCAGGCCGATCGCGCCGAACGTGCGGCGGCGGTCCTGGCGGCGCAGGGCCATGAAGCCGAGGACGAGCCCCACCAGCGAGAGCGCCAGGAAGGCGCACATGACGATGCCGATGAGGCCGAACACGGACATGTGCTGCTCCGCGTCGCCGGAGGCGACCAGCAGCGCGGAAAAAGTGATGGAGGCGAGGACGACGAGGCCGGAGACGAGAGCGATGACGAAGGAGGCGATGCCGTGACCCGATTGCGGCAAGCGGGCCGCACGCTGGCGAGGGCCGCCGGCGTCGTGGATCGCGTTGTCGTCAGTCATCGAAGCCAGTCTCCCCGGGGCTTTACCGGCCCCCTGTTGGCGTGCCGGCGCGGGGCGCCGGCATCCCGTCAATCATACCGTCACCAAGGACGGCTCAGGCGTGTTTCGCGAAACCCCGGCGCTTCACGGCCTGGTCGAGTTCCATCAGGGTCTCGAGCAGCTCTTCCATCTGGTCGAGCGGCCATGCATTGGGACCGTCGCTCAGGGCCTTGGCCGGGTCGGGATGCGTCTCGGCGAAAAGCCCCGCGATGCCCACCGCCACCGCCGCGCGCGCAAGCACGGGCACGAATTCGCGCTGGCCGCCCGAGCTCGTGCCCTGCCCGCCGGGCAGCTGCACGGAGTGCGTGGCGTCGAACACCACCGGGCAACCGGTTTCGCGCATGACCGCCAGCGAGCGCATGTCGGACACGAGGTTGTTGTAGCCGAAACTCGCGCCGCGCTCGCAGACCATGATGTCGTGGTTACCCACGTCGAACGCCTTCTGCACCACGTTCTTCATGTCCCACGGGGCGAGGAACTGGCCCTTCTTGATGTTCACCGGCTTGCCGGCGCGCGCCACGTTCTGGATGAAGTCGGTCTGCCGGGCGAGGAAGGCCGGCGTCTGCAGGACGTCGACGACCGCGGCGACCTCGTTCATCGGCGTGTATTCGTGCACGTCGGTGAGGACCGGCACGCCGATCTGTTTCTTCACCGCGTCGAGCACCTTCAGGCCTTCTTCCATGCCGGGACCGCGGAAGCTGGAGCCCGACGAACGGTTGGCCTTGTCGAAGCTGGACTTGAAAATGAAATTGATGCCCAGCCGGGACGTGATTTCCTTGAGCTTGCCGGCGACATCGAGCTGCAACTGCATGGACTCGATGACGCACGGGCCGGCGATCACGAACAGGGGCTGGTCGAGACCGGCCTCGAAACCACAAAGCTTCATGCAGCGGACTCCTCGGAGCGGACGGCGAGGCGCTCGCCTTCGCGAACGGCCTTGTATTCGCGCGCGGCGCGCACGAAACCGATGAACAACGGATGGCCTTCGCGCGGGGTGGAGGTGAACTCCGGATGCGCCTGGCAGCCCAGGAACCATGGGTGCACCTGCCGCGGCAGTTCGACGATTTCCACGAGCAGGTCGTCCATCGACTTGCCGGAAATGACGAGGCCGAGGTCTTCGAAGGACTGCCGGTAACGGTTGTTGAATTCGTAGCGATGGCGGTGGCGCTCGCGGACGACGTCTTCGCCGTAGAGCTCACGCGCCAGCGTGCCGGCCTTCAGGCGGCATTCCTGCGCGCCCAGGCGCATGGTGCCGCCGAGGTCGGAGCGTTCGCTGCGCACTTCGGTCTCGCCCGCGGCGGTGGTCCACTCGGTGATGAGGGCAATGACGGGATCGGGCGTGTTGCGGTCGTTCTCGCTGGAATCGGCCTGCGGAAGACCGGCGATGTTGCGGGCGAACTCCACCACCGCGGCGTGCATGCCGTAGCAGATGCCGAAGTACGGCACGCCGGTTTCGCGCGCGAACTGGGCCGCGAGGATCTTGCCCTCGAAGCCGCGCTTGCCGAAGCCGCCGGGCACCAGGATGGCGTCGGCGTCGCCGAGCACCGCGCGAGGGCCGCGGGCCTCGACGTCTTCGGAGTCGACCCAGCGCAGGTTCACGCGGGTGGACTGCTTGATGCCGCCATGACGCAAGGCCTCGCCCAGGGACTTGTAGGCGTCCTTGTGCTCCACGTACTTGCCGACGATGGCCACGGTGACTTCGTCGCGCGGATGCTCCACGGCTTCGACCGTGCGCACCCAGCTGGAGAGGTCGGCCGGACCGGCATCGAGACCGAGGCGGCGGATGACCAGGTCGTCCAGGCCCTGCTCGTGCAGCCACATGGGCAGCTTGTAGATGACGTCCACGTCGATCGTGCTGATGACGGCGTTCTTGGGCACGTTCGTGAACAGGGCGATCTTGTGGCGCTCGCCATCGGGTAGCGGCTCTTCGCAACGGCACAGCAGCACGTCGGGCTGGATACCGATGGAGCGCAGTTCCTTCACGGAGTGCTGCGTAGGCTTGGTTTTGATTTCGCCGGCGGCCTTGATGTACGGCACCAGGGTGAGGTGCACGAACATGCACTTCTCCGGACCGTGCTCGATGCGCAGCTGGCGGATGGCCTCGAGGAAGGGCAGCGATTCGATGTCGCCGACAGTGCCGCCGATCTCCACCAGGGCCACGTCGAAGCCGCGGGTAGCCTCGTGGATGGAGTGCTTGATCTCGTCGGTGATGTGCGGGATCACCTGCACCGTGGCGCCGAGGTAGTCGCCGCGGCGCTCCTTGCGGATCACGGATTCGTAGATCTTGCCGGCGGTGATCGAATTCTTGCCGGTCAGGCGCGTGCGCACGAAGCGTTCGTAGTGGCCCAGGTCCAGGTCGGTTTCGGCACCGTCGTCGGTGACGTACACCTCGCCGTGCTGGAAGGGACTCATGGTGCCCGGATCCACGTTGATGTATGGATCGAGCTTCATCATGGTCACGGAAAGACCACGCGCCTCGAGGATGGAGGCAAGCGACGCCGCTGCGATGCCTTTCCCAAGGGAAGACACCACACCGCCGGTGACGAAAATCAGGGGAGTCATGCGAGCAGCCAGTGCTGGAAATTTGTATTTTACCTAAGCGAAGCCCCGCTCGCGAGTGTCACCTGAACGAAAAGCCCAAGTGAGGGCCACCTGGTCCCCTGTGGGAAGCGCGCTGGCGCGCGAACGGGTGTCCCGGCAAGCCTCCTTCGCGCGCCAGCGCGCTTCCCACAACGGCCTCCTTGGCCTTTTCGATACCATGGAAGGATGAGCCCCTCCCAAGTCCCCGCCCGTCTCCAGGCCCTTCGCGCCGCCATGGCCCGCGAAGGCGTCGCCGCCGTCATCGTGCCTTCGGCCGATCCCCACCTGTCCGAGTACCTCCCCGAGCGCTGGCAGGCCCGGCAGTGGTTCTCCGGGTTCACGGGTTCGGCCGGTACGCTGGTCGTCACCGCTGTCGGCGGCGGGCTGTGGACCGATTCGCGTTACTTCGCCCAGGCGGAGGCCGAACTGGCCGGCAGCGGCCTGCCCCTCATGAAGCTGAACGTGGCGCACACGCCCGAGCATGTGGCCTGGCTTGCCGCACAACTGAGCGACGGCGACGTCGTGGCCGTCGCCGCCGACAGCATCGCGGTGGCGGCGGCGGAAAGCCTCGCCCGGCGGCTGGAAGAAGCCGGCGCGACGCTCCGCACCGATCTCGACCTTCCCGCCGCCGCCTGGAGCGACCGCCCCTCCCGGCCGTCGAAGCCGGTATTCGCCCATGCGGCGCCCTTCGCCGCCGTCCCAAGGGCAGACAAGCTGCGCCACGTGCGCGCGGCCATGCGCAAGGCTGGCGCCACCCACCACCTGCTGTCGAGCCTGGACGACGTCGCCTGGCTGACGAACCTGCGCGGTGCGGACGTCGACTACAACCCGGTATTCCTCGCGCACCTCCTCATCGGCGAATCCGCGGCCACGCTTTTCGTCGACGGCGCCAAGGTTCCTCCCGAGGTGAAAGCGGCGCTTGCCGCCGATGGCATCTCGCTCGCGGACTACGCCACGGCGGGTTCGGCCATCGCCGCCCTGCCCGACGACGCGGTGCTGATGCTCGACGCTGGGCGCGTCGTCGTGGCCTTGCTCGAGGGCCTGCCGGCGTCGGTGAAGCAAGTCCGCGTGCCGAATCCGTCCACGGGCCACAAGGCCCGCAAGACGCCGGAAGAACTGGACCATATCCGCGACGTGATGCGCCGCGACGGCGCGGCGCTCGTTCGGGCCTTCCGGCGCATCGAGACCGGCCTTGCCGCAGGGGGGCCGCTCACCGAACTGGACGTGGACACCATCGTGCGCGACGCGCGGGCGGTCCAGGCCGGTTTCGTGGGCGAGAGCTTCTCCACCATCGCCGGCTACGAAGCCAACGGCGCCCTGCCGCACTACCGGGCCACCGAGGCGGGTTTCAGCCCGCTTGCCGCGAAAGGCCTGCTTCTGGTCGATTCCGGCGGGCAATATCTCGGCGGCACGACCGACATCACGCGAATGCTCGCGCTCGGCCCGGTCACCGACGAGCAGCGTCGCGACTCCACCCTGGTGCTCAAGGGCATGATCGCGCTGTCCCGCGCCCGCTTCCCCAAGGGCGCGAGCGGCCCGCAACTGGACGCGTTGGCCCGCGCCCCGCTCTGGGCCGCCGGCATGGACTTCGGTCACGGCACCGGCCATGGCGTCGGGTATTTCCTCAACGTGCATGAAGGCCCGCACGGCATCCGCCCTCCGGTGACCGGCGGCGCGCTCGTGCCACTGGAAACCGGCATGATCACGTCGATCGAGCCGGGCCTTTACAAGCCGGGACGTTACGGTATCCGTCACGAAAACCTGGCCGTGGTCACCCAGGCCGACAGCACCGAGTTCGGTGAATTCTTCGCGTTCGAAACGCTGACGCTCTGCCCATTCGACCGGCGCGGCCTGGAGCCCCGCCTCCTGGAACCGTCCGAGCGGGCCTGGCTGGACGATTACCACGCAACCGTGCGCGCGGCGCTGTCGCCGCTGCTGGACGGCGCGGATCGAGCGTGGCTCGAATGGCACTGCGCCCCCTTGTGATCGTTGTGGGAGCCGCTTCAGCGGCGATAAAACTTGCCCGCTGCCGCGGGATCGCCGCTGAAGCGGCTCCCACAGGTCATTTACCGGTCTCGGTTCCTGATACGTCTGTCCCGCAGGCTTGACCGCCCGGTGCCCTCGCCCCATCCTGCCCGGCTACGAACGAGCACCACACCCGATGAACACTCGCTACAACGCCTCAGACATCGAAGTCCTCAGTGGCCTGGACCCGGTCAAGCGCCGGCCGGGCATGTACACGGACACGTCGCGCCCGAACCACCTGGCGCAGGAAGTCATCGACAACTCCGTCGACGAGGCCCTGGCGGGCCATGCGAAGACGATCGAGGTCACGGTCTTCAACGACGGCTCGGTGGAAGTCACCGACGACGGCCGCGGCATGCCGGTCGACATCCACCCGGAAGAGAAGGTGCCGGGCGTGGAACTGATCCTCACCCGCTTGCACGCGGGCGGCAAGTTCTCGAACAAGAACTACGCGTTCTCCGGCGGCCTGCACGGCGTCGGCGTCTCGGTGGTCAACGCGCTGTCCACGCGCGTGGACGTCACCATCCGCCGTGACGGCCACGAATACCGCATGGCCTTCGCCAACGGCGACCGCGCCAGCGATCTCGAAGTGATCGGCACCGTACCGAAGAAGAAAACCGGCACCACGCTCCGGTTCTGGCCCGACCCCAAGTATTTCGACACGCCGAAGATCCTCGTCTCGAAACTGAAGCACCTGCTCCGCGCGAAGGCCGTGCTTTGTGCCGGGCTCACCGTGCGCCTGGTCGAGGAAGGCGGCGAAACCAGCGAGTGGTACTACGAGGACGGCCTGTCGGATTACCTGCGCGACGAACTGCAGGGCGCCGAAGCCCTGCCGTCGGATCTGTTCGTGAAGCACTTCGCACGCGACACCGACACGCTCGACGTCGCCCTCGCCTGGCTGCCGGAAGGCGAGCTGGTGCAGGAAAGCTACGTCAACCTCATTCCGACCGCGCAGGGCGGCACGCACGTGAACGGCCTGCGCTCCGGCCTCACCAATGCCATCCGCGAGTTCTGCGACCTGCGCAACCTGCTGCCGCGCGGCGTGAAGCTCGCGCCGGAAGACGTCTGGGAACGCCTCGCCTTCGTGCTCAGCATCAAGCTGCAGGACGCGCAGTTCGCCGGCCAGACCAAGGAGCGCCTGTCGTCGCGCAACGCGGCCGGCGTGGTCGAAGGCGTGGTGCACGATGCCTTCAGCCTCTGGTTGAACCAGCACGTCGATCTCGGCGAGAAGATCGCCCAGCTCGCCATCGAGCGCGCCAGCGCGCGCCTCAAGGCGGCAAAGCAGGTGGTGCGCAAGAAGATCACCCAGGGACCCGCCCTGCCCGGCAAGCTCGCCGACTGCGCCGCCACCGACCTCGCCCGCACCGAACTCTTCCTCGTGGAAGGCGATTCGGCGGGCGGCTCGGCCAAGCAGGCACGCGACAAGGATTTCCAGGCGATCCTTCCGCTGCGCGGCAAGATCCTCAACACCTGGGAAGTCGAATCCGGCGCCGTGCTCGCCTCGCAGGAAGTGCACGACCTGGCCGTGGCCATCGGTTGCGACCCTGGCAAGGACGATCTCTCCGGCCTGCGCTACGGCAAGGTGGTGATCCTCGCCGACGCCGACTCCGACGGCCTGCACATCGCCACCCTGCTCTCCGCGCTGTTCCTGCGCCACTTCCCCGCGCTGGTACGCGAGGGCCACGTGTTCGTGGCCATGCCTCCGCTGTTCCGCGTGGACGTGGGCAAGCAGGTGTTCTACTGCCTCGACGAGGAAGAAAAGCGCCTGATGCTCGAGAAAGTGGAACGCGAGAAAATGAAGGGCGCCGTCAGCGTCACCCGCTTCAAGGGCCTGGGTGAAATGAACCCGGCCCAGCTGCGCGAATCCACCATCCACCCGGACACGCGCCGCCTGGTGCAGCTTACCGTCGACACCGACGACGGCACGCTGAAGCTGATGGACATGCTGCTGGCGAAGAAGCGCGCCGGGGACCGGAAGCAGTGGCTCGAGGAAAAGGGCGACCTGGCGACGCTCGAGGTGTGAGCGTCGCGAATCATGGCTCCCTGACCGCCTGATCTTCCGCCTTGTAGTTGAAGTATGCCCGTGCGCCGATGGCGCTTGCCGGTATCCAGCGAATGACCGGTACCCAGCGGCCCGTTGCCGCCAGGAAATCCTTCTGGTCGTTCTGCGCATCGCGGATGCGCGCCGGAATCGCCTCTTTCGCGCTCAACTTCAGGCTGGTCGCCGACCATCCACAGTCCTTGTCGGTCACAAAGCAATTGTTCCTATAGAAGAAGGCCTCGATCGGCATGCGCGCACCAACGTCCTGGGGCCATGCCGCCACGATCACTTCGTTGCGCACGAACAACTGCCTTTTGCGACGAACGTCCACGGCCTGCATGAAGGCTTCGGCCGTGTTGGTATATCGGTTGTCCTCTACACCGAACGCACACTGGTTCTGATCGGCCGTGTATTTCCGTTCGAACCATGCCGTGTCCGAATAGACGCCCTGGCTCTGGCAGATGGGCTTGCCTCCTTTGGAGTTGCACCTGTCGGGTGCCCCTGTCCAAGCATCTTGCGGGTAAATACAGCGCACCATCAGGTGCTCGTATCCCTTCTTGGGTGTGCCGAACCACGGATACACGATGAACCCATGGCCGGTCGGGAAGTTTTCGGGAAAGTTCGAGTCCTGTCGCAGCCATGAAAAGGAGACGCCCCAACCCGCCGTCGCGGGATTCGGAATCCAGGAGCGATAGGCCTTCGAATACTCTGTGGCTCGCATGAGGATGCCGGAACACAGGAATGCCGGATGCGGATGGCCTGCATCGTCCTTTCCGCAGTCGTAGATCTTTTCGTCGAAGCGCTGCTGCAATCGATTCTGAACTGCAGCCCCGGAAAAATCCTTGCTTGGGTATCCGGCAAAAGCCGTTGCGTAAAGCGGAACAACGAGCGCCGCCATCGCCAGCGATGCAGCGACGAGCCATCTGTGCGGAGTGGCCATGTGGATACCTTCCCTGGCATCGAGCTCCCGTCCCTGGAAGCCCTTCGCGCATCACTTTGCGCCGGCCGCGCACCGATCGCCATGTGTCGAACGATGTAAGCCTCGCAGCTGCTTTTCCGGCCGGACCGAAGCAGACACTATGTGGATTCGAATGATTCTTCGTCCGCAGGCGCTATGGCACATAAAAGAAATGCCCTCGGGGTCTCCGAGGGCATTCTTGCTTGCGGCCGTTTCAGCGCCTAAGTGTTTTTCCAGATCAACGGCGCGCTCGAATGGCGCTTATCAAGGCGCGCGTGGCGCCGTCGAACTGAGTGAGGTCGCCCGGGTCCTTGTCATTGGCGAATGACGGGTAGATCTGCTTCGCGATGACCTTGCCCAACTCCACGCCCCACTGGTCGAAGGCATTGATGCCCCACAGATGGCCGAGCACGAACACCTTGTGTTCGTACAGCGCGATCAGCGCACCCAGCGAATGCGGCGTGAGCGAGTCGAGCATGAACACCGTGCTCGGACGGTCGCCCTTGAAGGTGCGCTGCGCCGCGAGCGCGCGGCGCTCCGCTTCGGTACCCGTCTTCGCCTCGGCAAGCGCCTCTTCGAAGGTCTTGCCAAGCGAAAGCGCCGCGGCCTGCGCCAGCAAGTTGGACAGCAGCACGTCGTGGTTCTCGCGGAGCGGGTGCGCCGGCTTCACCAGGCCGATGAATTCCAGCGGCACGGTGTCCGTACCCTGGTGCAGCGCCTGGAAGTACGCGTGCTGTGCGTTGGTGCCGATGCTTCCCCAGACCACGGGAACCGTGGGCTGCCGCACTTCGCTGCCGTCGTCCGGATGCACGTGCTTGCCCAGGCTTTCCATCTCCAGCTGCTGGAGGTAGGAAGGAAGGTCGGCCAGCGAATCGACATACGGTACGACCGCGCGGCTGCTGCGGCCCAGGATGTTGCGGTTCCAGATTTCCGCGATGGTGAGGAGAACCGGAAGGTTGTCCTTCCACTCCGCGGTACGGAAATGGTCGTCGGCCTCGGCGGCGCCGGCGAGAAGGTCGCGGAAGCCCTGCATGCCGATGGAAAATGCGATCGAGGCGCCCACGGCCGACCACAGCGAGAAGCGGCCGCCGACGTAGTCCCACATGGGGAGCACCTGCGATGCGCCCCACTTCTGCACCGCCTCCACATTGGAACTCACGGCGATGAAATGCTTCGAGGTCTTCTTTTCGTCGCCGTCGTTGGCCTTGAGGATCCAGTTACGGAAAACGCCGCCGTTGAGCAGGGTTTCCTGCGTGTTGAAGCTCTTGGATACGAGGATGACCAGCGTGTGCGCCGGATCGAGCTTCTTCATCAGGTCGGTCGCGGCCTGGCCGTCGACGTTCGTGAGGAAGTGGCTGGTGATGCCCTTTACGTGGAACTGTTCCAGCGCATGGACGGCGAGGCGCGGGCCAAGGTCCGACCCGCCGATGCCGATGTTCACCACATCGGTGACGCCGCTGATCAGTCCGACCGACGCGCCTTCGCCCTTGTGCACGGCGTTGACGAGGATCTCCATCTTGTCGAGCGCGTCGGCGACGTCCTTGCGAACCTCCGCCGGTGCCGCCGGATGTCGCGACGCGCCACCGCGCAGCGCGGTGTGCAGCACGGCGCGATCTTCGGAGGTGTTGATGTGCTTGCCCTCGAACATCGCATCGCGTGCGGCCTTCCATCCCGTGCCTTCGATATAGGCACCCACGGCATCGAGCGCGGCTATGTCGAGCTTCTGCCGCGAGATGTCGAGAAGGATGGGGCCCATGCGCTTGCGCAGACGTTCGCCACGGGCGTCGTCCTGCACGAGGTCACGGAGATGGGTGCCGGTAAGGCGGGAGGCGTGTTCCTCGAACGAGGGCAACGGGGCGTGCTTTGATTCCATGGCTTCCACTTGGCTGCAACGGAGGGAAGCGGGAATCTTACCGCAGTGCAGCGTAAGTGGATTGTATGGATGCCGCGCGAGCGGCAGGCGGCTCAGGCCGCCTGCTTCGGAATCGAATGGTTCGTGTGGGTGATGATGTTGTTTTCGTCAACGTACACGAGATCGGGCTGGTACTTGGCCAGCTCCGCTTCCGAGAGTCCCGCGAAGGCAGCGATGATCACGAGGTCGCCGACGGATACACGGCGCGCCGCGCTGCCGTTCACCGAGATGATGCCCGAGCCCTCTTCCGCACGAAGCGCGTACGTCACGAAGCGTTCGCCGTTGCTGATGTTCCAGGCATGGATCTGCTCGTAGTCGCGGATGCCCGCGGCGTCGAGAAGAATGCCGTCGATGGCGATCGAACCTTCGTAGTTCAGCTCTGCGTGAGTCACCGTGGCCCGGTGGATCTTGCACTTGAGCATGTTGAGGTGCATGGCGGTCTCTGGGGATGGGGTTGCTGCAAAACGCCCATTCTAACGGAGGGTTGCCCGTCCGTCGCGTGGGCTTCCTCTGTCGGTGCGCTTTATGGGGGACCCGGCCCGGAAACGCAAGTCCCCGTTTGTGAAGGGCTTCAGTCGAACGGCAGGTTGTCGATGAGCCGGGTACTGCCCAGGCGGGCCGCCACCAGGGCGACCAGCCCTTCCCGTTCGTCCGCACCGGGCTCGGCGAGGTCGTCCACCCGCCGGATAGCCACGTAGTCGGGGACGAAGCCCGCGCGCTCCAGACGCGCCCTGGCCGCGGCCTCCAGCGGTTGCCGGGCATGCCCCTGCTGGAAGAGGTCGCGCATCTGCAGGAGGGTGGCGTGGATCAAGGGGGCGCGGGTCCGTTCCTGTGCCGACAGGTACTGGTTGCGCGAACTCATCGCCAGGCCGTCGGCGTCCCGCAAGGTCGGCGCGGACATCACCTTCACCGGCAAGGACAGGTCGCGGACCATGCGCTCGATGACCTTGAGCTGCTGGAAATCCTTCTGCCCGAACACCGCGAGGTCAGGCTGGACGAGGCTGAAGAGCTTCGCCACCACGGTGGCCACGCCATCGAAATGGCCAGGGCGATGCGCGCCCTCGAGCGTATCGGTGATGACCGGCACATGGATGCTGACGCTGGCGGCGGGGCCGAACGGATATATCGTGGCCACGTCCGGCGCGAACAGGATGTCGCAACCCGCCTCCGCCAGCCCGGCCTGGTCCTGGGCCAGGGTGCGCGGATACCGCTCGAAATCCTCCCCGGGACCGAACTGCGTCGGATTGACGAAGACGCTGGCGATAACCCGGTCGGCACGCGCACGCGCCAGTTTCAGCAGCGAGTGATGGCCGGCGTGGAGGTTGCCCATGGTCGGCACGAAACCGACGGTCTGGCCCGCGGTGCGCCAGCCCCGAATCGCGGCGCGGAGTGCTGCGGCATCGGTAACGGTCTGCATGCTGGTGTCCTCAGGTGAAGCTGTGCTCGAGTCCGGGAAAACGCTTCTCCCGCACGTCCTCGGCAAAAGCGGCGATGGCGGCCTGGATGGAACCACGGCCAGCGAGGAAATCCTTGGAGAATCGGGGCCGCTTCCCCGGGGTCAGGCCTAGCAGGTCGTACACCACCAGCACCTGGCCGTCGCAATCCACTCCCGCACCGATGCCGATGGTGGGAATGGACAACTCCGCCGTGATGCGTGCCGCAAGCGCCGCGGGCACGCATTCGAGCACCAGGAGATCGGCACCGGCGGCTTCCACGGCCTTGGCGTCGGCCAGCAGGCGCGTAGCAGCTTCTTCGGTTTTCCCCTGCACCTTGTAGCCTCCCAGGCGGTTCACGGACTGGGGCGTGAGGCCAAGGTGCGCGCACACCGGGATGTTGCGTTCGGCGAGGACCGAAATCAGCTCGCAGACGCGGCCGGCACCCTCGATCTTCACCATCGCCGCCCCGCCCTCGGCGACCAGCCGCGCGGCGGCGTCCATCGCCGTGGCCACGTCGCGGTCGCTCATGAACGGAAGGTCGGCCACCAGCAGGGTGGCAGAAAGCCCGCGGGACACGGCCGCCGTGTGGTAGACCATGTCGTCGATCGTGACCGGCAACGTGCTGGCCCGGCCCTGCACCACCATGCCCAGGGAATCGCCCACCAGGGCCACGTCGATCCCGGCGGATTCCAGTTGCGAGGCGAAACTCGCGTCGTAGGCGGTGAGCATCACGATCTTCCGGCCCTCGGCTTTCATCGCCTTCAGGCCCGGCACGGTCACCGGCTTGCGCGCCGGCGCACTCGCATTTTCGACGTACACGCTCTGTCGCCTCATGGGTGGAAACCGGAATTGTCCGCCCAAAGTCGCGGTATCTCAAGGAAGACCCATGGCCGGCCTGAGTTTTGCCTCCCATTCCGCACGCGACAGGGCCTGATCCGCATCCGACGGTGCGATGCGTGCGAACACCTCGGGTGTTGCCGCGCGCCGGGCGAAACAGATGCCGGCGTAGCGCTCGTAATCCTCGAGACTGCGGTGCCGGCCGAGCCAGGGCACCGGCCCCGGCTGCGGCGCGTCACGCATGCCGAAGGCCGCTTCCGCCGCGAGCATGGCCTGCCTGCCCAGCTGCGCGCCATTCAGCGCGGTTTCGCCGCGCGCCAGGGCTCTGGCCTGGTCGTCCCAGACCTTCGGCATGCCCTCTCTTCCGTAGTAATGCCAGAGCACATGCCGGTGCGGATGGAAGAGGTCATAGCCATGCGTGTACGCGCGCACGGCGAGCGTGATCTCCTCGGTGTTGAAGTAATGGTCGGGGTCGGCGGGCACGTCGCGAACGAAGCTGCCGTCGGCGAAGGCGAATCCGCCGCTGAAGAAGCGCGCGGGAACCGGCGCCCTCCTTCCCGCGGGGGAATCGATGACCGTGGAGCGGGTGCGCACGACACCGGGGCCGCCGAACTCCACGAAATCGATCTGATAGCCGTAATCGCAGTGTTCGGGCAACGAATCGCCCGGTTCGTAAGCGGGTGGATGTCCGACGAGCACGGGGCGTGGGTGTGCGCGGGAACGCAGGCCTTCGAGCATCGCCACGAGGGTGGCATCCCAATGGCGCGCGAAGCGATGGTGCGAATCCAGCTGCAGCGTGTAGCGCTCGTTCGAAAAGCCTTGCTGCGCGCTGGCCCTCGCCCATCCGCAGCCGCGCGACTCGTGCATGGCGTAGTCGAAAAACCGCACGGCGGCGCCGCGACGCGAAAGCTCGTGATGCAGGCGACCGAAGGCGATGCGGCTGCTCAATGTGAATCCGCCGGACTCAAAGTCGCTGGGACGCTCACCTTCATCGTGCTGCCAGCACACCGAGACGTGCAACCGGTGTGGATGCCGCGCCTTGTCGACGAGATCCACAAGCGTGGGCAGCAGTTCGGGGTCCCGATAGGAGGGAATCTGCATGAAAATCATATTCCCCTGCTCGTCCATGCGGGATTCCACCAGGCGCCGTCCTGGCGCCGAACCATGCTACGCCGCAGTGGCGCGCTCAGGAAAGACGTTCGCAGCCCTGTGTATCAAGCGTTTCCAGCAAATTCGCCACGGGGCCGTGCCCGGGAATCATGAGCGCGGGATCGATGTCCGCCAGCGGCAGCAGCACGAAGGCACGCTGGGCCATGCGCGGATGCGGGATATCCAGGCGCGCGTCGTGGACGATCGTCGCGCCGTGGAGAAGGAGGTCGAGATCCAGGGTGCGCGGTCCCCAGCGTTCCCCGTCCCGCACGCGGCCGAATGCACGCTCCGTTGCCAGGAGCAGGTCGAGCAGCGCATGGGGCGACAGTGCCGTATCGACGGCAATGGCGGCATTCACGAAGTCCGGCTGGTCCACGACGCCCCAGGGCGGGGTGCGGTAGAAACCCGAACGTCCGGTCAACGCGAGGTCCGGATGATCCGCGAGCCGGGCGATGGCCGATTCCAGGGTGTGTCGCGCATCGCCGAGGTTGCCGCCCAGGCCGATGAAGGCGCGGGCGATCACGTGCCGCCCGAATCGCCCTTGCCACGCCCCACCGGCTTGCGCCGCCGGCGACGCTTCCTCGCCGGCGCGCCCGAAGCCGCGGCCGGCTCGTGGGCAGGTACGCCACCGCCACCCAGGGCGGCGGCCAGCATCTCCGGCGGAAGCTGCTGGGCATGCGCCCACCATTCGCCGAGTTCCCGCATGCGCGGCGACTCGTGCGCACGCAGCAGCAGGAAGTCGAAGGCGGCGCGGAAGCGCGGATGGGACATCAGGCGGAAGACGCGCTTGCGGTGGATCTGCTCGAAGCGCGGCTGCAACGCCCAGATTTCTTCCATGGTGAAGGTGAACCTGCGCGGGATGGCGACCCGCTGGCACTGCTCACCCACCACGTGCACGGCGGCGCGCTGCCATGCCTCGTTGTCGTCGTATCCCTGCGCGATCCACCCATGGGCCTGATCGCGCACCTCGCCCCAGAGGAGCACCGCATACAGGAAGGCCGGCGTGACCGACTTGCCTTCGGCGATGCGGGCGTCGGTGTTCGCGAGCCCCTGCTCGACCAGGGCGCGCAAGGCGTTGTCGCCGCGCTCCAGGGCCCGTGCGGTGGCCGGGAAGAGGAATTTCAGGAGGCCACAGGCCTCGAGCATCTTGAAGCTCTTCAGGCCGTGGCCGGCCAGGAACAGCTTGAGCGACTCGTCGAACAGACGAGCCGGCGCGGCGTCGGCCAGGAGGTGCCCGAGCGACGCGAACGGTGCGGCGGCTGCCGGATCGATGGTAAACCCCAATTTCGCCGCGAGACGCGCGGCGCGCAGCATGCGCACCGGATCCTCGCGATAGCGCAACTCGGGGTCGCCGATCAGGCGCATGGTGCGGTCTTCGAGATCGCGCATGCCACCCACGTAGTCGCGCACGCTGAAGTCGGAGATGTCGTAATAGAGCGCGTTCACCCGGAAGTCGCGACGCACCGCGTCTTCCTCGATCGTGCCCCAGATATTGTCGCGGACGATCCGCCCGTCGACGATGTGGCGGTCGCCTTCGCCGCCTTCCTCACCGGTGCCGCGGAAGGTGGCGACCTCGATGATCTCCGGGCCGAACACGACGTGGGCCAGGCGGAACCGGCGGCCGATCAGCCGGCAGTTGCGGAACAGGCCCTTCACCTCGTCGGGCGTGGCGTCGGTGGCGACGTCGAAATCCTTCGGGTGCCCGCCCAGCAGCAGGTCGCGCACGGCGCCGCCGACGAGGTATGCGGCAAAGCCGGCGTCGTGCAGGCGATACAGCACGCGCAACGCGGCCTTGCTGATGTTCTTGCGGGAAATGGAGTGCTGGTCGCGCGGTATGATGCGCAGCACCGGCGAAACGTCACTCCTGGTATCGGGATTCAAGCGGTCGAAGTCCTGGCGAGCGCCCCAGCGCCCTTCAAGTGGCTGCCCCCACCGGCTGCCGGTCGGGATGAATGGGCCAAATGTAACGAATTCGACCCGGTTCGACGAGCCGCAGTGAAAGCCGTTGCCGACCCGCCGAATTCCGCTATACTAACGCGCTTCGTACTCCATGTACGACCCGCTCCCTTCGTCTAGTGGTCCAGGACACCGCCCTCTCAAGGCGGGAACACGAGTTCGAACCTCGTAGGGAGCGCCACTTTCCTTCCGGCGCCGAACCGTTCGCATGACCTTTGTCGTTACCGACAACTGCATCAAGTGCAAGTACACGGACTGCGTCGAGGTCTGCCCGGTGGACGCCTTCCACGAAGGCCCGAACTTCCTCGTGATCAATCCGGACGAGTGCATCGACTGCACCCTCTGCGAGCCGGAATGCCCGATCAACGCCATCTATCCCGAGGACGACGTTCCGGCCGGGCAGGAGGCGTTCGTCGCGCTCAATGCGGACCTGTCGAAGGACTGGCCCGTCATCACCGAGCGCAAGGACGGCCTCCCCGATGCGAAAGAATGGGAAGGCAAGCCGGGCAAGATCGACCTCCTCCAGCGCTGAGTCCGCAACCCGCTCGCAACGCTACTTGAGCGGTCTTGGCGTTACTCCGGAATGTCCCTGTCGGCAACAAGCGAATTCGACACGTTCCGCGTAAGTACCAGGCAAAAAACGCCGCCCGAGGGCGGCGTTTTGCTACGTAGGGCGTCGTGTGCTTACTTGCTGCCCATCCGCGACTTCAACGCATCGATGACGCGGCGGACGCCGTCCGCATCGCCCTGGGCGCGAACTTCGCTGCCACTGCCACTTGGCGTGATGGCCAGCTGCACGGCGTGCGCGGCGCCCGAGGCGGATGCCGGGGCGTCCTTGGCGTCCTGGTCGGCATTCTTGCCGGCGCCAAACATGCGGCGGAAGAAGCCCGGGCGGCCTTCCGGCTTACCGCGGTTCACGGCGATCTGGTAGGTGTGCGTGGCGTCGTCGTGGGATGTGACCGTACCGAGATCGCCCACGCTCAGGAGTTCACCGATACGGCGATACGCGGCGTCGGCATCGTCGGCCAGGACGAAGCCGTCCGACACGGGCGCCGCGCCCTGGTTGGCCGCGCCGCCAGACGAAGCGCCCGCACCCACGTCGGGAATGACCAGCGCGGCGCTCGTCGAAGGCGTGTCGAGACCCGGCGGGATCTCCAGCGGAGCTTCCTGCTTGGACCTTTCCCAGTCCTTCTTGGAGCGGAACGCGCCGCAACCGGAAACGACCAGGACGGAGAGGAGCAGTGCCGGGACGACCAGCGCGTACGAGGTTTTCTTCATGTGAGTTCCGTAGGGTTGTGCTTCAGGCGGCAGACGCCAATGGTGCCAGAGCCGCAAGGGTTTCGCGTAGTCGTGCCAGCGCCGGACCGGGCTCGAGCTCTACCAAAGGCAGGCGTGGAGCCGCCAAACCCAGCCCAAGCGCGGCCAGGCCGGCCTTGACGGGGATGGGGTTGGGCGCGCAATTGAGGGCATCCACCAGTGGGGCAAGCCGGGCCGCGGCGTCCCGGGTACGCCCCGCGTCACCCGCACGGGCGGCATCGCAAAGCGTGCGGAAGGCTTCCGGCACGAGGTTGGCCACGACGGAGATAGTCCCCGCGGCGCCCGCCAGCATGGCCTCTGGGGCCGTGCCGTCGTCGCCGCTGAGGTAGACGAAATCGGCACGGATAAGTTCCGCGATGGCCCGGATGCGCTCGGCGTCGCCCCGCGCCTCCTTGATGCCGACGATGGCCGGATGGTCGCGCAGCGCGGCCACGGTCTCGGGCGCGATGTCGCAACCGGTGCGCGGGGGCACGTTGTAGAGGATGACGGGCAATCCACCCTCGTCGGCCACGGCGAGGAAATGCCGGCGCAACCCTTCCTGCGTGGGCCGCACGTAGAACGGCGCAACCACCAGCGCGGCGTCGGCGCCGAGAGCCTTCGCGCGGCGGGTGGTGGCGATGGTTTTCGCCGTGCCCGCCTCGCCGGTACCGGCAATGACGGGAACGCGGCCGTTCACTCGCTCCACTGCGAAACCGAGCAGGCGCTCGAACTCGTCGTGCTCCAGGAAGTGCGACTCGCCCGTGGAGCCCGCCACGACCACCCCCTGCGTGCCGCCGGCCAGCTGCTGGTCGAGCAGCCGCGCGAAGGCGTCGAGATCGAGTGAGCCGTCGGCGGCGAACGGCGTCGCCAGCGCGGTGATGCTTCCTGAGATATCCAAGGCGAAACCCGTTGTGTCATCAGCCTCTCGCATGTTACCGGGGCCGTTCCGGCGCGTCCATTCGGCGCCGTGACGGCCTGGGAGCACGTGTGTCTTGCTAGCGTGCGACACGGGCAAGTAAGCTGCCCCCAAAGCGTTGGTTCCGCGCCCCGCGGGACGCGCCATGGGTAAACCCGCCTTGAATCGTTCCGCAGCACGCAACGCCGCCTCCGACAACCAGCTCCTCATTTCGACGCTGTCGCCGGCGCATCGCGCGCCGATCCTGGCGCTCGCAAAGCGCATCGCGGACTCCGGTTGCAACCTCGCCGACGCCCGCGTCTCCACCATCGGCAACGACACCTCCGTCATGCTGCTGGCAGCCGGTGCCTGGGATGCCGTGGCCAAGCTCGAAACCTCGCTGGGCAAGCTCGGACGCGACGAAGAACTGCAGATCGTCCACTACCGCACCACGCCGCGCGAGCCCACCGCGCACCTCCTCCCCTATCTCGTCGAGGTGATCGCCGCCGATCGTCCCGGCATCCTGGTGAAGATCATCGAATTCTTCTCCCGCCGCGACATCAGCGTGGAGCAGCTTTCATCCATGCGTTACCAGGCGATGCAGACCGGCGCCGAGATGTTCCAGGCGCAGATCACCATCGGCATTCCCGCGGAAACGCACATCGCCGCGTTGCGCGACGATTTCCTCGAACTGTGCGATGGCTTGAACCTCGACGCCATCATGGACCCGGTAAAGTTCTGAACCACGAGGAGCGACAGACGTACGCATGACCGGCAAGGGCAAGAAGCTTCCCAAACTCGAAGGCATCCTCGGCGACGGCACCACGCTGTCCCTGCGTTCGCTCCAGGGCCGATGGGTCGTCGTGTTCTTCTACCCCAAGGACAACACGCCGGGTTGCACGAACGAGGCGAAGGATTTCCGCGATCTCTACGACGCCTTCAAGGCCCGCAATGCGGAGGTCGTGGGCGTCTCGCGGGACTCGGTGCGTTCGCATGCGAATTTCGCTGCCAAGTACGAGCTTCCGTTCCCGCTCGTTTCCGATGCCGACGAAACCTGGTGCAAGGCATTCGACGTCATCCACGAGAAGGTGCTCTACGGCAAGCGCTACATGGGCGTGGTTCGCAGCACCTTCCTCATCGATCCCAGCGGCCGCCTGGCCGCGGAATGGCGCGGCATCAAGATCCCCGGCCATGCGCAGGCCGTCCTCGAGAGTGTTCCACCCGCGTGACGGATACCGCGACACGCGGCTTTCCCCTCCGGCCGTCGCCGTGCGGCCGGCATCCGCAACCTCCGCATGAGGTCACTTCCGCATGACCGGAAGCAAGCGCATCTACGCCCTCGACACCAACGTGCTTCTGCACGACCCGACCGCCCTGTTCCGCTTCGAGGAACACGACGTCTTCATACCGATGACGGTGCTGGAGGAACTGGACGAGAAGAAGAAAGGCGGATCGGAAGTTTCCCGCAATGGACGCCAGGTAAGCCGGTTCCTCAACGAACTGATCGAGCGCGGCAACGGCCACGGTATTCGCGACGGGCTCGAACTCACCAACCCGCATGGGGTCAACCTGAAACGCGGCGCGGTGGGCAGGCTGTTCTTCCAGCAGCGCGCCGGGCACGGCAACGGCAAGGCCGACAACCAGATCCTGGCGTCGGTGATCGACCTGCGCGACCAGTTCCCGGACCGTCCGGTCATCCTCGTCACGAAGGACATCAACCTTCGCATCAAGGCGTCCATCTACGGAATCACCGCGGAAGATTACGAGAACGACCGCGCACTCGATGACTTCGCGCTGTTGTTCACGGGCTCGGATGCCTTGCCCGAGGATTTCTGGAGCCTCCACCCCGAACTGCGCTCCTGGAACGAGCGCGGCCGCACCTTCTACGAAGTGAGCGTTCGCGACGACGAGCTCTGGTATCCCAACCAGTGCCTCTACATGCCCGGCGAGAACGACGTGGAATTGCGCGTGCTCGAACTCACGGGCGACGAGGACGCACGCAAGGCGAAGCTGGTGCTGCTCGACGATCACAGCCACGCCGCGCATGGTGTCTGGGGCATCGCGGCGCGCAACCGGGAACAGAACTTCGCGCTCAACCTGCTGATGGATCCAGATGTGGATTTCGTCACCCTGCTCGGCACCGCCGGCACCGGCAAGACGCTGTTGGCCCTCGCCGCTGGCCTTGCGCAGGTCATGGACCAGCAGCGTTACCGCGAGATCATCATGACGCGCGCCACCGTCTCGGTGGGCGAGGACATCGGCTTCCTCCCCGGCACGGAGGAAGAGAAGATGACGCCATGGATGGGCGCCCTGACCGACAACCTCGAGGTGCTGGCCAATCCGGAGGAAGGCGGATCGTGGGGGCGCCAGGCCACGAACGACCTGCTCGCCTCGCGGGTGAAGATTCGCTCCCTGAACTTCATGCGCGGCCGTACGTTCCTCAGCCGCTACCTCATCATCGACGAAGCGCAGAACCTCACGCCGAAGCAGATGAAGACATTGATCACTCGCGCCGGTCCCGGCACGAAGATCGTCTGCCTCGGCAACGTGGAGCAGATCGACACGCCATACCTGACCGAGACCACCTCCGGCCTCACGTACGCCGTGGACCGCTTCAAGATGTGGGCGCACTCGGGGCACATCACGCTGAAGCGGGGTGAACGGTCGAGGCTGGCTGACTTCGCGTCGGAAGCGCTCTAGCGATACCGCTGGAGGGGCGGCGAGTCCATCGTCACGGGTACGGCACGACCTGGTCGGCCGGATCGAATTCGAAGGCTCGCCGCCCTACTTGTACGGGCAGGACAAGACGGACGATAGGCAAGCGGATACCGAGCGTGGCCTGAAAGTCCTTCTGGTCAGCCTGCGCGTTCGCCAATCCATTCTGGCCGGCCACGTAGAAGAACGCTTCCATCGGCACCTTCGCTCCTATGTCAGCCGCCCATGGCTGCACGATCACCTCGTTGTAACGCGTGAACTCGTCAGCGGGATCGGCCAGTGCCAGCGCCATCCCCTTGGCGGCTTCGAGGAAGATCGCGGCGCTCGCCGGTGTCCCCATGTCCATGCGGAAGCCGCACTGATGCGAATGCCTGTACGAGACGTCGAGACTTGATGCGACGCTCTGGAAATGGGCAACCCATGCCTTCGCGGTCACGATCGGAGGGACGTGATCCTGACAAGGTTTGCTGGCCGCGGGGTAATTCGATGAAGGGCCGCACGCGTCGCTCCGGGCACCTGTCCAGCCATCCACCGGGTAAATGCAGCGCACCTGTGCCGGTGTCCTCGCGTCGGGCGCGGCGAACTGGGGATAGGTGACGAAGCCATTCGACTGGTAGAGCTGCTGAACGGGAAAATCGTGGCGGAGGTAGGTGAAAGACATCCCCCTGTTGGCTGCGGACTTGGGACTGGGCGTCCATGCGTGATAGTTCCCGGCGCGAGTTGCCCGCAGGAGTACCCCCGTACACAGGAACACGGGCCGGGTGGCGCCGCCGCAGTCGGTCACCGTCGAGCGAACGCGCGCTTCCAGGTCGTCGGCCAGCGCTGCGCCGCTGCGAGAGAGCGGCATCTGGTCCGACACGAGGAAATCGAACTCGGCGTCGCCACCTGGCCTTGTCGGCAGCGTGATCCGGATGATGGGCAGGATGCTGCCGCCCGATTTGTGGAAGAAATCTCGCTGGTCGCTCTGGGCCGCCGTCAGGCCGCTACTTCCCGCGATATAGAACATCGCTTCGACCGGCACCTGCGTCGAGACGTCCGATGGCCATGTCGCATAGAGCAGTTCCGGCGCTTCGCCGAACACCTGTTCGGCGAGGGCGGTTCGGATGAGCGGCACCTGGGCGAAGATGCGAGTCGTATCGGCGGTCGTCTTGCGCACATCGAAGCTGCATTGGTAACGGCCGATATCGCCACCTGGCGCCAGTCGCACATGGGCAAGCCATGCGCCCGCGGTCGCAATGCCCTGCCCCTGGCAATAGCGCGTCTGGTTGTAGTAGGTGGGATGCCTTCCGCAGCCTGGCTTGTCACGTTCTTCCGAACGCGCATACGCGGGGAACACGCAGACGACCTCGGGCCGCAACTTGCCTGCTGGCGTGCCGAGGGCGGGGTAGAGCACGAGGCCGTGTGTATCGCCCCGGGCGAGCTTCGAAAAGCCCATGTCGCGGCGCAGGATGGTGGCCGCCATGCCCCCGGAAACCTGTTCCTCCGGCGTGGGATTCCAGGCATGGAGCCGTTGGTCGGTGACTTTCGACGGGCGCAGGATAACCCCGCTGCACAGGAACGCAGGTGCCACCGCGGAGTCCACGCAACCTGTGGCCGTGTCGTTGAAGCGCTCGAGCAGCCGGGCGGCGACGTCTTCACCTCGTGCTTCTCCGCCGGCGAGGTCGCTGGGCATCGCTTCGCATGCCGCAACCATCAGCGCGAGCATCACCACGATCCTTGGCACAAGCCTGTTTTCCCTGGACATGTCGAACCTCCAGCCATCCTTGGCCGCGCAACATCACAGTCTGCCCACGCAGGCGTGCCAGCAATACGTCTGAAGACGTAGGGCACCGTCGCGCGTTTGCGGCCTCGGCTATGCTGGGCGTATGCCTTCCAAGCCCAATACGCTTACGATCGCCGGCTCCGACTCGGGCGGAGGTGCAGGCATCCAGGCCGACCTCAAGACCTTCCACGCGCGGGGGACGCACGGCCTCACCGCCATCACCGCGGTCACCTCGCAGAACACGCGCGGGGTCGTTGCAGTGCATACCCTGCCCCTCCCCCACATCCGCAGCCAGATCGATGCCGTGTTCGACGACTTCCCTGTCGCCGCCGTCAAGACCGGCATGCTCGGCAGCGCCGCCGTCACCCACCTCGTGGCACGGGAAATGCGGCGGCGCAAACCGGCGTGGCTCGTTGTCGATCCGGTCATGATCGCCACCAGCGGCGCGCGATTGCTGGACGAGGATGCGATGGATGCGCTCGTGAACCGGCTCATCCCCCTGGCCGACGTGATCACGCCCAACCTGCCCGAGGCCGAGGCCTTGCTAGGTCGTCCCATGGGGCGCGACATCGATGCCGCCGGGGCCGATCTGCTCGCCCTTGGCGCCCGGGCCGTTCTCCTCAAGGGAGGGCATGCACGTGGACGGGACGTGGTGGACCGCTACTACGACACCGACGGCGTGCTGGAGATCCGCCATCCGCGCCTGCCGTTCGAAGGCCATGGAAGCGGCTGCACGCTGGCCTCCGCCCTCGCGGCCGAGCTGGCTCGCGGCAAGCCTCCGCGTGCCGCGGCCCGCGCGGCGCTCACCTGGGTGAACAAGGCCTTCCGGCGCGCCTGGCGGCCGGGTGGCGGCACCGCCCACGTGCTCGGGCACTGAGCCCGGAGTATCCTAGGAACGTTGATACGGGCCCCGCGCGGCCGTATGTATCGCCCGTTTCCCCAGAGTCCATCGCATGAATTTCCTCGGGCCACGCTTCATCGTCCTGTACGTGCTGATCCTGTTCACGCTGTGCGTGTTGCTGGTGCACCTGCGCGGTCGCTCGCGCTTGCGCTTCGACCGCCAGCTAGTCGACCACTCGGCCATCTTCGCGCCGTACAACCTGCTGATGTATGCCTTCTCGGCGGTGCCCGCGCGGCCGATCCTCGACCGTAGCGGCTTCCCTCAGCTCGACCTCCTCCAGGCCAACTGGCGCACGATTCGCGAGGAGGCCCTGCACCTGTTCGACGAGGGCTTCATCCGTTCGGCGGAGAAGCACAACGACGCCTCGTTCAATTCCTTCTTCAAGCAGGGTTGGAAGCGCTTCTACCTGAAGTGGTACGGCGAGCCGCTCGCTTCCGCCGAGGCGCTGTGCCCGGAAACGGTGAAACTGCTGAACACCATTCCCAGCGTGAAGGCGGCGATGTTCGCCCTCCTCCCCCCGGGCAGCAAACTCAACCCTCACCGCGATCCCTTCGCGGGGTCTCTGCGCTACCACCTGGGTTTGATCACGCCGAATTCCGACGACTGCCGGATCTTCGTCGACGGCGAGATGCACGCGTGGCGCGACGGCAAGGACGTGGTGTTCGACGAAACCTACGTGCATTGGGCCGAGAACCGTACCGACCAGACCCGGGTAATCCTGTTCGCGGATGTGGAACGTCCGCTCAAGAGCGGCCTCATGACCGCCGTCAACAAACGCGTGGGCGCGTTCATGGGTTCCATCACCGCGTCACCCAACAGCGACGACGGCAAGGAGCAGGTCGGCTTCGTCAATCGCATGTTCGCGCTGAACCAGCGTGGCCGCGAACGCACGCGCCGCTTCAAGAAAGCGAATCCCAAGCTGTTCCGCGTGCTGAAGTACATCGGCATCGTGCTGTTGATCTGGCTCATATTCCTCGCGCCGTATCCGCTCGTTCGCTGAAGCGGCGCGGGCTTCCAACGCGCATTCCCCGGACTTCTGCGAAGAACCTAAAAAAAGCCCCGCTCGATGGCGGGGCTTTCGTGCGTCGACGGACTGACAACTTACGCCGTGGCGCGGATCCGCTCGACGATGGCGTCGCCGAAGGTGTCCGTGGTGCCGGTGCCACCCACGTCCGGCGTGGTGCGGTCGCGGGCGTCCATGACGTCGCGGATGGCGCTGCGCAGGCGCGTGGCCTTGGCGACCATGTCGAGGTGGTCGAGCATGTCGGCCGCGGCGAGCAGCAGTGCGCAGGGGTTCGCCTTCTTCTGGCCCGCGATGTCCGGGGCCGAGCCATGCACGGCCTCGAAGATGGCCGCGTCCTTGCCGATGTTGGCGCCGGGCGCGAGGCCAAGGCCGCCGACGAGGCCGGCGCAGAGGTCAGAGAGGATGTCGCCGAACAGGTTCGTGGTGACGATCACGTCGAACTGGTACGGATTCATCACCAGCTGCATGCAGGCGTTGTCGACGATCATCTCGCTGAATTCGAGATCGGTGTAATCCTTCGCGACTTCACGCGCCACGTCGAGGAACAGGCCCGACGAGGTCTTCATGATGTTCGCCTTGTGCACGGCGGTGACCTTCTTGCGGCCCTTCTTGCGCGCCATCTCGAAGCCGTAGCGGCAGATGCGCTCCATGCCGGGGCGGGTGTTGCGGATGACCGACACGGCCACCTCGTTCTCGCCCTCGCCTTCGCGCGTCTGGCCTTCGGCCATGTACGCGCCCATGGTGTTCTCGCGCACCGTGATGATGTCGATGTTCTCGTAGCGCGCCTTGGTGCCGGGGAAGCTGATGGCCGGACGCACGTTGGCGTACAGGTCGAACTTGCGGCGCAGGGTCACGTTGATCGAGGTGAAGCCGCCGCCGATCGGCGTGGTCAGCGGGCCCTTCAGGGCCACCTTGTGCCTGGCGATGGCGTCGATCGTGGCCTGCGGGAGGAGATCGCCATGCTTCTCGAGCGCCACCACGCCGGCGTCCACGTAGTCGTAGGTGAGGCCGCAGTCGAGCGCGTCGAGGACGCGGATGGTCGCGTCCATGATCTCTGGGCCGATACCGTCGCCGGGGATCACGGCAATGGTCTTGCTCATGGGGAAACTCCTGAAGGGAAGCGAAGCGCGCGAATGGGACGCGGGCGGGGAGGAAAATCGCCCAATTATCGGCGATCTGCCCCGCTTCCTTCAAGGATCGGGCGGTTCAGGCCGCCGTGTGGTCCGCGCAGGCAGCCGCGTCGGCGGAGGCCTCGCCTTCCAGGGAATCGAGGAAATCCACGGCGCGGCGGAGGTGCGGGATCACGATGGACCCACCCACCACGAGCCCGACGCTGAACACCTCGAAGAACTCGTCGCGATTCACTCCGGCTTCCTTGCACTGGGCCACGTGGTAGCTGATGCAGTCGTCGCAGCGCAGCACCATCGAGGCCACCAGGCCCAGCATCTCCTTGGTCTTCACATCCAGGGCGCCCTCGCGGTATGTCTGGGTGTCGAGGGCGAAGAAGCGCCGCACCACCTGGTTGTCCTCGGCGAGGATCCGCTCGTTCATCCGCTTGCGGAACGCGGTGAATTCCTCCACGCGATCGCCGGCCATCAGTGCGTCGCCTCGAGGATCTCGGCCAGGCGGCCGCTGCGGTCGGCCGCGGCCAGGTCGTCGAACCCGCCCACGTGCGTGCCGTTGATGAAGACCTGCGGCACCGTGCGGCGGCCGCCGCTCTTCTGCAGCATCACGTCGCGCTGGGCGTTGTCCAGGTCGATGCGCACTTCGTTCCAGGCCAGGCCCTTGGCCTTCAGCAGGTTCTTGGCGGCCACGCAATAGGGGCACACGGCGGTCGAATAAATGGTGATGTCGGGGGTGGACATGGAGGGTTTCTCCGGTCGGAATGGGCGCAAGATGGCGGCCACGAGCGGATTTTGCAAGGCAGGCGAACCCGCGGCCGGCACCGTGGTCAAAGCCATCCCACCGCCCCGCCCGTGGAAGGCATCTCATCGTTTGGTGATGGTATCGTCGTTCGACCTATGCGCCCGTCCTTTTCCCGTCTCGCCCTCACCGCCGCCATCGCCCTCGCGACCTCCATCGCGGGCGCCCAGGACGCCGTCCGCCTGCCCGACCTCGGCAGCTCCGCCAATGCGCTGATCAGCCCCCGCGAGGCCGACCAGTACGGGGCGATGATGCTGCGCCAGATGCACGCGCTGGACATGACCGTCGACGACGCGCTGCTCGACCAGTACATCAACGACCTGGGTTATCGCCTGGTCGCCGCGAGCGACCGGCCGAAGGACCATTTCGCGTTCTTCATCGTGCGCGACGACCAGATCAACGCCTTCGCGGCCCCGGGTGGCTATATCGGCGTGAATGCCGGTCTCATCGACATCACCAGCAGCGAAAGTGAACTGGCCGGCGTCATCGCGCACGAAATCGGTCACATCACCCAGAACCACCTTTACCGCGCGTTCGAAGACTCCAAGAAGAACGCCCCGCTCATGGCCCTCGTACTGCTCGGCGCCATCGCCGCCGGCGCGGGTGGAGGGGCCGGCGATGCCGCGCCGGCGGTGCTGATGGGCGGCCAGGGCCTGTTGCTGCAGCGGCAGATCAACTTCACCCGCAAGGACGAGGTCGAAGCCGACCGTGTCGGCATCCAGACGCTCGCCAACGCCGGTTTCGACCCGAACGCCATGGCGGGGTTCTTCGGCCGCATGCAGGACACGCTCCGCGTCGGCGAGGGCGAGGAAGCCCTGCCCGCCCTGTTGCAGACCCACCCGGTCACCCTCGCCCGTATCAGCGACGCGAAGGCACGGGCCCGGGTGCTCGAGGAGCGCCAGGCGAACAAACCGCGCCTGCCCACCCTCGACAAGGCCACCTGGGAAAAGAGCACGGCACCGGTGCTTTTCGTGAAAGACCCCACCACCCTGGTCAGCGCCGCGTCGAAGGCCCCCAAGGACAGCGTGGGCGACACCTATGCCTTGATGCGTGAGCGCGTGCGTGTGCTCTCGGGCGATGCCCGTAAGCTCACCGCTTATTACGCCACCAGTCTCAAGCGCAAGGACTTCGACACCGCCGCCAACCGGTACGGTTACGCGCTTGCCCTCATCCGAAGCAACCAGGGGGCCCTGGCGGTCGACCAGCTCCAGCCGTTGCTCGCCAGCCAGCCCGACAACGTGGTGATCCGGCTCGCCATGGCCGACGCCTACGAAGACGCAGGCAGGCACGGCAACGCCACGGCCATCTACAAGGCCCTGCACGACAACTCGCCCCGGAACAGGGCCGTGGCCCTGGGATACGCGCGGGCGCTGGCCAACAGCGGCCGCACCGACGACGCCCGGGCCGCCACCGCCATGCTCCGGCCGTTGCTCGACGACAGCGACGATCCCGAGATATTCCGTACCTTCGCCCGGGCCAGCGAACGGTCGGGCGACACCGTGCGGGCTGCCGAGGCCTACGCCGACAGCGCCTACCTTTCCGGCCGCCCGTTCGACGCGATGGAGCAGCTGCGCCGCCTGCTCAAGCGCGACGACCTCGATTATTACCAGCGCTCGCGCATCCAGGCCCGCATCAGCGACCTCACGCCCCTCCTCCTGGAGCTACGGAAGAAGCGGGTGGCTACCGATGACAACCCGGACGGCCGCAGCCAGTAGCAACCGGGCTCCTCCTGTGCGCCATGTAGGCACATTCCCGGCCAATGTGACGATTGTCATTGCCGTGTAACACAGCACGGCTGCAATATGACCGTCATAGCCAATGAATGGTCACAGCGTGCATAAGCGCATCCTCATCGTGGAAGACGAAGCTTCGATTCGCGACATGGTCGCCTTCGCGCTTCGCAAGGCGGGCATGGACGCGGCGCACGCCGCCGACGCCCGCGCCGCACAGATGGCCATTTCGGAGCGGGTCCCGGACCTCATCCTGCTCGACTGGATGCTGCCCGGCACCAGTGGGCTGGAGTTGGCCAGGCGCCTTCGCCGGGAGGAGCTTTCCAGGGAGATCCCGATCATCATGCTCACCGCCCGCGGCGAGGAGATGGACCGGGTGAACGGCCTGGAGGCCGGGGTCGACGACTATGTCATCAAGCCCTTCTCCACCCGCGAGCTGATCGCACGGATCAAGGCGGTACTGCGCCGCAGCCAGGGCGACGACGGCTCCGGCGTGGTCGAACTGGGCGGGCTGCGCATCGACGGCCCGGCGCATCGCGTGTTCGCGGGCGAGGACGCCGTGCCCATCGGGCCCACGGAATACCGCCTGCTCTTCTTCTTCATGACCCACCCGGAGCGCGTCTATTCACGCGCCCAGTTGCTCGATCACGTGTGGGGCGGCAGCGTGTACGTGGAGGAACGCACGGTGGACGTGCACATCCGGCGCCTGCGCAAGACGCTGGAACCCTGGAAGCTGGACGACATGGTGCAGACCGTTCGCGGCGCCGGCTACCGGTTCTCGTCCAGTACCTAGGGATGCTCTGAGCATCCCTAGGTTTTCGCCGTCGAGCCGCGCTATGGTGGGTTACACCAGACCGTCACCGACCGAGCGCATGACCGACCGTCTCATCACCACCTGGCGATTGCCCGCCGCCTGCGCCGCCCTGCTCGTGCTGGGCGGGCTTGTCGGCGCGCTCGCCGGTTCGACCGCCACGGGCATCGCCGTGGTCGCCGTGGCGCAAACCGTCGTGTTGTTGTCTCTGTTCCGTCACAAGGCGCGGCCAATGTTGCAATCGTCCGCCACGCCCCATCCTGAGCATGACCGTCTGATGACCCGCACCCGCCGAATCGCTTCCCGCCTGCGCGACCTGCGCAGCGCGGCGGGCACCCTCCCCGACGCCGTGGTGCTCCTCGACCATGGGCTGCACGTTCGCTGGTTCAATCACGCGGCGGAGGACCTGCTCGGCCTCAGGGCGCCCCGTGACCGCGGCCGATCGATAGCTGACCTGCTGCGCAACTCGGAACTGGCCGAATGGCTGGCAGAAGGTGCGCGTGAACCGCTGAACGACGTCACCGCGCCGGGCCACCCGAACCGCCACGTCACCGCCACGCTCCTGCCCTTCGGCAGCCGGCAGCGCCTGCTGCTCGCGCGCGATACCAGCCACCTCACCCGCTTGGAGCAGATTCGCCGCGACTTCGTCGCCAACGTCTCGCACGAGTTGCGCACCCCGCTCACGGTGATCCACGGTTACCTCGAACTCCTCGACCCGGACGACGTACCCGAACTGGCACCGGTACTCGACGAGATGCGCGCCCAGTCCAAGCGCATGGGCCAGATCGTGGAAGACCTGCTCACCCTGTCGCGCCTGGAAACGCAGGACCACGTGGCCGAGGAACACGTGCAGATGCCGCCATTGCTGGCCAGCCTGCGCAAAGAAGCCGAGGCCCTCAGCCAGGGGCGGCACACCGTGTCGCTGGACATCGCCACGTCCTACGACCTGCTCGGTTCGCCGAAGGACCTGCACAGCGCCTTCTCCAACCTGGTGAGCAACGCCGTGCGCTACACCCCCACCGGCGGACGCATCGCCATCCGCTGGGCGGAGGCCGAGGGCGGCGCGCGGTTCTCGGTCCACGATTCGGGCTTCGGCATTCCGGCGGCGCATATCGCCCGGCTCACCGAGCGTTTCTACAGGGTGTCCTCGAGCCGCTCCCGCGATTCGGGCGGAACCGGCCTGGGCCTGTCCATCGTGAAACACGTGCTGAACCTGCACCAGGCGCGCCTGACGATCGAGAGCGAGCCGGGCAAGGGCTCCACCTTCGCCTGCGTCTTCGGCAGCGAGCGCCTGCTGGACGGGACGCGACTGCAGGAAGTTGCCGGCATCCATCCCTGATGGCTTGCTGCGTCGCCGCTTTCCCGCAAGATCGCCGATGAGCCACCATCGGCCCCTATGAGCGAAACAGTGGAACGCATGAGCAAGACCGTGGACCTCGGCGCACCCGAGCTGTACATCAACCGCGAACTGGCGGCGCTGGAGTTCAACTTCCGCGTGCTCGCCCAGGCGCGCGATCCCGACGTACCCGTGCTGGAGCGCCTGCGCTACCTCACCATCGTGAGCAACAACCTCGACGAATACTTCGAGGTTCGCGTAGCGGTGCTCAAGCACAAGCACACCCTCGGCGTGGCGGTGCCGGGCGCGGACGGCCTTTCTTCCAGCGAGATCCTGGCGCGTATCCGCGAGCGGGCTCTGGCGTTGGTCGCGGAAATCTTCGACACGTGGCGCGATGAGCTGCTGCCCGCCATGGAAGCCGAAGGCATCCGCTTCCTTACCCGAGACGACTGGACCGACAAGCAACGGCGCTGGCTGCAAGGCTATTTCCAGAACGAGATCATGCCGGTGTTGTCGCCCCTCGGGCTCGATCCGGCGCATCCGTTCCCGCGCATCCTCAACAAGACGCTGAACCTCGCGGTGGTGCTCAAGGGCCGCGACGCCTTCGGACGGGAAGGACACATGGCGCTGGTGCGCGCACCGCGCTCGCTGCCGCGCATCATCCGTTTGCCGGCGGAAGTCTCTGGCGGCGAAGGCGACTTCGTCTTCCTGGCCGAGGTGTTGCAGGCGTTCGCCGATGAGATTTTTCCTGGGTTCCAGGTGTGTGCCACATACCAGTTCCGCGTCACTCGCAACAGCGAACTGGTGGTGGAGGAAGCCGAGGTCGAGAACCTCGCCCGCGCGCTGAGCGAAGAGCTGGCGGGCCGCGGCTACGCGCGTCCCGTGCGTCTCGAGGTCGGGGCCGACTGCCCGCGTGCCATCACCGAGATGCTCATTGCGAACTTCGAGCTCGAGGAAACGGACGTCTACCGCTGCGACGGCCCCGTCAACATCATCCGCGCCGGCGTGATCTACGACCAGGTCGATCGGCCGGAACTGAAATTCCCGCGTTTCACGCCACGCCTCTCGCCCGCTTTCGAAAAAAGCGTGAACGAGTTCGACGTGCTCGGCACGCGGGACGTGCTGCTGCACCATCCCTACGAGTCGTTTGCTTCGGTGGTGGAACTGCTCCGCCGCGCGGTCGACGATCCGGGTGTCCTTGCGATCAAGCAGACGCTGTATCGCGCGGGCAAGGACTCGCCGCTGGTCGACCTGCTGGTGGAAGCCGCCCGGAACGGCAAGGACGTCACGGTGGTGGTCGAACTGCGTGCGCGCTTCGACGAGGAGGCCAACATCGGCCTCGCCAACCGCCTGCAGGAAGCGGGCGTGCAGGTCGTCTATGGCGTGGTGGGTTACAAGACGCACGCGAAGATGCTGCTGATCGTGCGCCGGGAAGGCGGCGGCCTGCGCCGCTACGTTCACCTTTCGACGGGCAATTACCACCAGGGCAACAGCCGCGGCTACACCGACATCGGCCTGATGACGGCGGACCCGGAAATCGGCGAGGACATCCACAAGGTATTCCAGCAGCTGTCCGGCCTGGGCCCGATGATCCAGCTGAAGCGCCTGCTGCATTCCCCCTTCACGCTCTACTCCAGCGTCATGGGGAAGATCGAGCGCGAAACGGAGCACGCACGCAACGGACGTCCCGGCCGCATCGTGGCGAAGCTGAACGCGCTCAACGAAGCGCACGTGGTCGAGGCGCTGTATCGCGCATCCATCGCCGGCGTGCAGATCGATCTCATCATCCGCGGGGCATGCACCTTGCGTCCGGGCGTCCCGGGCGTGTCGGAAAACATAAGGGTGCGCTCCATCGTCGGCCGGTTCCTGGAGCACAGCCGCGTGTACTGGTTCGGCAACGATGGCGCGCCCGAGCTGTACTGTGCCAGCGCGGACTGGATGGAACGCAACCTCATGCGGCGCATCGAGGTCGGCGTGCCCATCCTCCAGCCCGAACTCGCCCGCCGCGTGTACGACGAAACGCTGGACAACTACCTGCGCGACAACACGCAGGCGTGGATCCTGGGCAGGGACGGGCGCTACACGCGCAGCCACCCGGCCAAGGGCGAGGCACCGCATTCGGCGCAGCAAGCCTTGCTCGCGGCGTATAGCGGGTGAAGCGGCGCGTCCTTCTCCTGTCGGTGTCGGCGGGCGCGGGGCACGTTCGCGCCGCGCAGGCGCTCGAAGCGGCGGTGTCGACACTGGCGGCGGATGGACACGATGTCGAGGCACGCCACCTCGACGTCATGGACTACGTGCCCGCAAGCTTTCGTCGCATCTACGCCGACTTCTACCTGCGCCTGATCACCCGCCATCCGCAGTTGTGGGGGATGCTCTACCGCATCACGGACGACACGCACCCCGATGCGCTCACCCAGCGCATGCGCCGCACCATCGAACGCCTGCACACGCGGCGCCTGCGCACGGCCATCGCGCACTTCGCGCCGGATGCCATCGTGTGCACGCACTTCCTTCCGGCCGAACTGCTCGCCCGGCAGATCCGCAAGGGCCGCATCGACGTTCCCGTCTGGTTGCAGGTCACCGACTTCGACCTGCATCGCATGTGGATCATCCCCGGGATGACCGGCTATTTCGCGGCCAACGACGAAATCGCCCAGCGCATGCGAACGGTGGGATTACCGGAAGCGCGCGTGCACACCACGGGCATACCGGTGATGCCCGCCTTCGCCGGCCCCCATGACCGTGCCGCGCTCGCGGAGGAATTCGGCATCGATCCGGCGCGACCGGCCTATCTCGTGATGGGCGGCGGTGCCGGCGTGGGCGCCCTGGACCATCTCGCGGAAGCACTCCTCGCGACAGGCGACCATTTCCAGCTGGTGGTTCTCGCGGGCCGCAACGCGGCGATGCTCGAACGCCTGCAAACGCTGGCGGCGTCGCGCTACCCCGGACGCCTCTTTCCACAGGGCTTCACGCAGCATGTGGACCGCCTGATGGCCTGCTGCGACCTTGCCATTACGAAACCCGGCGGCCTCACCACCTCGGAATGTCTCGCGATGGGCCTGCCCATGATCGTGAACGCGCCCATTCCCGGCCAGGAAGAACGGAACGCCGACTACCTCATGGAACAAGGCGCGGCGTGGAAGGCCATCGACGCGGTATCGCTTGCCTGGCGGATCGCCCGCCTTCAGGCGGAGCCCGCGCGCCTCGCCACGATGGCGGCGAACGCCCGTGCCATCGGCCGCCCCCACGCCGCGCGTGACGTGATCGCCACCGTCCTGGGCCACGTGGGCCAGGCATGAGCCATTCGCCGCGTCGCCGCGTCGCCGCCGCCGTGGCGACCGCGCTCTTCACCCTCGTGCTCGCCTTCTTCTTCGCGCACGTGGAGATCGAGATCGAAGGTCCGCACGGCTGGGCCACCAGCCTGCCGACCTGGCGCGTGGAGAACCACTGGCTGCTGGATCTTCTGTGGGGCGGGCGCGCCATGACGGGATACCACGCGTGGGTGTTCCCTTTCATCGCGCTCTTTTTCCATTTTCCGATGGTGTTCCGCGGTTTCTGGAGCTGGCGCGCGCAGGTGCGGGCGATTGCTTGCGTGATGCTGTTCTGGGTGGCCGAGGACGGCCTCTGGTTCGCCCTGAATCCCGCTTTCGGCCTGGCCCGCTTCAATCCCGTGGATGTGCCGTGGCACCGCCACTGGTGGGGGCCCGCACCGACGGATTACTGGGTGTTCGGCTTCCTGTGCATTGTGCTGTTCGTGCTTTCGGCGTTGCCCAAGTCGCGCACGGTGAAAGGTCCCTTCTGATTCCCCTCCTGTGGGAGCCGCTTCAGCGGCGATCCCGCGCCAGCGGGCAACGTTCCGGCAAGCACCCATCGCCGCTGAAGCGGCTCCCACACAAAGGCCGGCTCCTACACACACTTGGCCAGCCGTGACAGAATTCGCCGATGGCATCGACAGGTAAATCGCAGATCAACGAAGGCGAATTGCTCGCCGCTGTCGATCTGGGCTCCAACAGCTTCCACATGGTGGTGGCGCGCTACGAGCACGGCGAGCCCCGTGTCATCGACCGGCTGAGAGATTCCGTACGCATGGCGGTAGGCCTGCGTCCTGACGGCACGCTCGACGCGAGCCACCGGGCCGCGGCGCTCGCCAGCCTCGCCCGCTTCGGCCAGCGCATCGCGGGCATTCCCGCCCTCCACGTGCGCGCGGTGGCCACCAACACGGTACGCCGTCTGGCCGCGCCGCACGCCTTTCTCTCCGCCGCCGAGGCCGCGCTGGGACATCCGGTGGAAATCGTGTCCGGCCGCGAGGAAGGCCGCCTGATCTTCCTCGGCGCGGCGCACGACCTGCCCGCATCGCGCGATCACAGGCTGGTGATCGACATCGGCGGTGGCAGCACGGAATTCATCGTCGGCCGCGGCACCTCGCCCGTCCTCACGGAAAGCGTGCAGGTCGGCTGCATCGCCAGCACCATGCGTTTCTTCCCGGGTGGCAAGATCACGCGCAAGCGCTGGTTGCGCGCGCGCCGCGAAATCGGCGTGCTGCTCCAGCAGTTTTCCGAGGATTACCGCGAAGCCGGCTGGGCGGATGCGTATGGTTCTTCGGGCACCGCCAAGTCGATCGGCGCCGTGGTGCGGGCCATGAAACTCTCCGACGACGGCATCACGCCGGAATCGCTGGCGGCGGTGCGCGAGGCGCTGATCGAACAAGGTTCGTCCGACACGTTGAAGCTGCCTGGGCTTGCCGAGGACCGTGCTCCGGTGTTCGCCGGCGGCGTGGCCATCTTCGAAGCCGCGTTCGACGCGCTGGGCATCGACAGGCTGCGCGTGTCGGAAAGCTCCATGCGCGAGGGCTTGCTCTGGGACCTCATCGGGCGTTCGGCGGGTACCGATCCACGCATGGCCAGCATCGACTCTCTGGCGGCCCGCTATGGCGTGGATCGCGCGCAGGCGCGCCGTGTCGAGACCACGGCCCTCGCCATCTTCGACCAGGTGGCCAAGGTATGGAAGCTCGACGACGACGCCCGGGAGTGGCTGTCGTGGGCCGCACGGGTGCACGAACTGGGCCTTGCGATCGCGCACAGCCAGCACCATCGCCATGGCGGCTATATCCTGCGCAACGCCGACCTGGCCGGTTTCTCGCGTCAGGAACAACAATTGCTCGCGGCCATCGTCGAATCGCACCGGCGCAAGCCGGAGAAGTCGGTGATCTCGGCGCTGCCGGCGCGCTATCGGACCCTGGCACGGCACATCACCGCCATCCTCCGCCTCGGCGTGCTGTTCCGTCGGGCCCGCCGCGCGGAAGCGCTGCCGCGCATTCGTGTCGTTGCCACCCGGCAGCGCCTGCGCCTGTCGCTACCCGCGGACTGGCTGGACCAGCACCCTCTCACCGAGGCCGACCTGGAGCAGGAACGCGAGCCGCTGGCCGAACTGGGGCTGGAGCTCGAAATCGTCACCGAATGAGCGGGATACGCCCGGCAAAGGGGCGTATCATCGCGGGAATGTTTCGACGTAACGATCGGTTGCCCATGTTCAGAGCCGTCCTCGCCAGCGCCCTCCTCGCCCTGCCCGCCGCCGTCCTGGCGCAACAGGCCGCCAAGCCGGCGACGCCGCCTCCCGCCGCGGTCGAGCATCCGAAAGTGGTCATGCATACGAGCCAGGGGGAATTCACCCTCGAGCTGTATCCGGAAAAGGCACCCAAGAGCGTCGCCAATTTCCTCCAGTACGTGCGCGACGGGTTCTACGACGGCACCGTGTTCCATCGCGTGGTGAACGGCTACATGGTGCAGGGCGGCCTCTACAGCCGCGACCTCACGCAACGCCGCACCCGAGCCGCCATTCCCAGCGAGGCCGACAACGGCCTGTCGAACCTGCGCGGCACGGTGGCCGTGGCGCGCGGCACGGACCCGAACTCGGGCACCGCACAGTTCTTCGTCAACCTCGTCGACAACCGCCGGCTGGACTACGTCGGCAACCAGAGCAGCCTCACCTGGGGCTTCGCGGTGTTCGGCAAGGTCGTCTCGGGCATGGACACCATCGACAAGATTGCCGCGCTTCCCACCCGCGCACAGGGGCCTTTCGTGGGAGACGTGCCGAACCCGCTGGTAGTGATCGAATCGGCGAACGTGGTCGGCGAGCAAAGGGCCACGCCCGCGGCCGCGACGACACCGGCTGGCCCGGCCAATGCGCCGGCCAGGACGGCCGCCCCGGCCTCTGGCGCGAAGGAACCTGCGAAATCCGCCACGCCGAAGAAAGCCGAGAAGAAACCCGCCGCCTCGTCGACGCCGGCATGAGCGCGCTGTTCATCGCCGACCTGCATCTGGACGATGCACGTCCCGGCATCACGACCTTGTTCGAACGTTTCCTCGGCTCCGATGAAGCGCGTTCCGCGAATGCGTTCTACATCCTCGGGGATCTTGTCGAGGCCTGGATCGGCGACGACGACGACGCCGAATTGCCGGGACGCATCGCAGCCGCCACACGCGGCCTGCGCGACGCGGGCGTGCCGGTCTACTTCATGGTCGGCAACCGCGATTTCCTGCTCGGGCCCGCGTTCGCCGAGCGCGCGGGCATGACCTTGCTCGACGACGGCACCGTGCACACGATCGAAGGCGAACCCACGCTGCTGATGCATGGCGACGTACTCTGCACCGACGATACCGAATACCAGGCCGTGCGCGCCCAGGTGCGTACCGAGGCATGGAAGGCGCAGATCCTGGCCATGCCGCTGGAAGCTCGCCGCGCCTTCGCCGCGAAAGCGCGCAGCGACAGCAAGTCGCGCACCGGCCGCATCGACGAGACGATCATGGACGTGAACCAGGGCGCCGTGGAAGACGCCATGCGGCGTGCGAACGTTCGCCGGCTGGTGCATGGACACACGCACCGCCCGGCCATCCACGACTTCGCGCTGGACGGTGCCGATGCGCAGCGGATCGTGCTCGGCGACTGGTACGACCATGGCTCGGTGCTGCGTATCGACGGCCACACCGTCGAACTGCGCGGCCTGACGCTCTGAGACTTTCGTGTGGGAGCCGCTTCAGCGGCGATGGGTGCTCACGCGAGCGTGCCGCTGCCGCGGAATCGCCGCTGAAGCGGCTCCCACAAAAGCTCACTTAGCCGAGCGTCTGCAGCCAACCCAATTCGGATTCGGAAAAGCCGGCCTCTCGCCGTGCCTCGAGATTGAACGGTCCACGCAGCGAACCGTTCATGTAGTCGGCGAGAAGTTGCGCGAAAGTGCGTTCCGGATCGATGCCGTCGCGTTCGCAGCACCAGTGGAACCAGCGTGTTCCCGCGGCCACGTGCGCCACTTCCTCGCGCAGGATCACGTCGAGGATAGCCACCGTCCTTTCGTCGCCCTGACGACGCAGACGTTCCATCATGCCGGGGGTGACGTCGAGTCCTCGCGCTTCAAGTACGCGCGGCACGAGCGCCATGCGGGCGGTATCGCTTTGCGCCGTCTTCTCGGCCATTTCCCACAAGCCGTTGTGCGCGTCGAAATCGCCATAGGCATGGCCCAGTTCCGCGAGGCGTCCGCACAGCATCGTGAAATGGCGTGCCTCGTCGTTGGCGCAGGATGCCCAGTCGCGATAGTAGGAGGCGGGCTTGCCACGGAAGCGATATACCGCGTCCCAGGCCAGGTCGATCGCGTTGAACTCGATGTGCGCGATGGCGTGCACCAGGGCCGCCCTGCCCGCTTCCGTGCCGAGTCCGCGCTGCGCGAGTTCCCGTGCCGGCACCAGACGTGGCCGTTCGGGCCGTCCTGGCAGGCCGATCGGCAACGGTGGTGGCGAGGAAGGATCGGGCGCGAGGCTCCCGCTTTCCAGCGCGGCCCACGTGTCGAACGTGAGCCTCACCTTCTCGACCGGATCGGTAGCGTCGAGGCAGCGGCGAGCGGCTGTGTAAAGGTCGTTCATAGCACCAAGATGCCGTCGACAAACTGTGGGAGCCGCTTCAGCGGCGATGGGAGCTCGCGCCAACATGGCCCGCTGCCGCGGGATCGCCGGCATAGCCGGCTCCCACAGCACGCTCCTATCCCTGCCGTCACGCGCTGCGGCGTTCGTTCTTCGCCGCGTCGGAGCGCAAGGCTTCCTGCTGTTCGAGGAAACGTGCGTCCACGCCGGTGACGTATTCGCCGGAGAAGCACGAGGTGTCGAAATGGCGCAGTTCCTCGTTGCCGTCCTTCACCGCCCAGATGAGATCGTCCAGGTCCTGGTAGATCAGCCAGTCGGCACCGAGCGCCTTCTCCACTTCTTCCACCGTGCGTCCGGCGGCGATCAGTTCGGACGCGGCTGGCATGTCGATGCCGTAGATGTTCGGATAACGCACCGGCGGTGCCGCCGAAGCGAAATAGACGTTCTTCGCGCCGGCGTCGCGGGCCATCTGGATGATCTGCTTGGACGTGGTGCCACGCACGATCGAATCGTCCACGAGCAGCACGTTCTTCTTGCGGAACTCGAGGTCGATGGCGTTGAGCTTGCGGCGCACCGATTTCACGCGCTCGCCCTGGCCCGGCATGATGAAGGTACGGCCGATGTACCGGTTCTTCACCAGGCCCTCGCGCATCGGCACGCCGAGCGCCTGCGCCAGCGAACTGGCCGCCGTGCGCGAGGTGTCGGGAATGGGGATGACCGCGTCGATGCCGTGGTCCGGGCCGCGCTCGCGAAGGATCTTCTCCGCGAGTTTCTCGCCCATGCGCAGGCGCGCCTTGTAGACCGAGACATCCTCGATCATGGAGTCGGGGCGGGCGAGGTACACGTATTCGAAGATGCAGGGCGCGTGCACGGCGCCGTCGGCGCAATGCTGCGCGAGCAGCTCGCCACCCTCGGTGATGATGACCGCTTCGCCGGGGGCGACGTCGCGGAGGCGCTTGAAGCCGAGCACGTCGAGCGCGACGGATTCCGAGGCCACGGCGTACTCGTGCCCTTCCGCCGTGATGCGCTCGCCCAGCACCAGCGGACGGATGCCGTTGGGGTCGCGGAACGCGATGAGGCCATAGCCCAGTACCAGCGCGATGCACGCGTATCCGCCGCGGGCGCGTGCATGCACGCGCGACACCGCCTTGAAGACGTGTTCGTGCGTGAGGTTGCCGCGATCTTCCACCTGCAGTTCGTGCGCCAGCACGTTGAGCAGCACTTCGGAATCGGAATCGGTGTCGATGTGGCGGCGGTCGTCCTCGAACATCTCCTTGCGCAGCACCTCGGTGTTCACGAGGTTGCCGTTGTGCGCGAAGGCGATGCCGTATGGGGAATTCACGTAGAACGGCTGGGCCTCCTCGGTGCCTTCCGAGCCTGCCGTGGGGTAGCGGCAGTGGCCGATGCCGATGCGTCCGCGCAGCTTGCTCACGCCGGCCGAGTTGAAGACGTCGCGGACCAGCCCGTTGCCCTTGTGCAGGCGCAGGCGCGCGCCGTCCACGGTGGCGATGCCGGCGGCATCCTGCCCGCGATGTTGCAGGACGGTCAGGCCGTCATACAGGGCCGATGCCACTTCCGTGGTACCGACGATGCCGATGATTCCGCACATGGGTCTTGCCTTCTACGAAGAGGCCGCCGTGGTCGCGGCGGCGGGGTGAGCGTTCTGTTCTTGCGTGGGCTGCGCGGGCGTCGTGAGGTCGCGCAGTTTCATTAATTCTTCCCGGCTGGGCAATTTCACGTCAGGCAGCTTCATGTCCTTCAGCGCCGCCGGCGGGTGCATGTATTCACGCACGTTCGCCGGCACCTGCTGGCCAAGCCATGCGGCCGGCGCGGCGAACTGCGGGAGCATGGTGGACTCGCGCCACAGCGGCTCGTTCGGAAGCCCCGTGAAGCCGAGCAGGAACACCACGCCGCTGACGATCAGCACCCCGCGCGCCAGGCCGAACAGCATCCCGAACAGGCGATCCACGCCCCCGAGACCCGTGCTCGAAACCAGCCGCGAGATCAGGAAACGCAGCACGGCGCCCACCAGCAGCACCGTGATGAAACAGAGCCCGTAACCGATCGCGTAGCGCGCCGTGGGCAACGACACGCTGCCCTCGAAATGCCGCGCCACCTCCGGACCGAAGAGCCACGCCAGCCAGAAAGCGGCCACCCAGATCACGAGCGAAAGCACTTCCGAGATGAGGCCGCGCGCCAGGCCGATCAAGACGGAGATGAACAGCACGGCGAGGATGACGTAATCGGCCCAGTTCACTCGGTGGTCCTCGGCGGTTCGACGGCGGGGCGCCCGTCAGGGCGCAGTGACGACGACGCCGTCGAGGCCGACCTTGGCCTTGATCTGGTCTTTGAGCCGTACCGCGTCGTCTCGCTGGGTCTGCGGCCCGGCACGTACGCGCCAGAGCTTCGCGCCGCTGCCCGAGGCGATGCTGTCCACGTAACCCGGGATGCCCGCACCGCGCAGCTTGTCGCGCAGGCGCGTGGCATCGGCCTCGTTGCTGACCGCGGCTACCTGGACCGCGAAGCCGCCGGCGCGGGGCGCTGCCGCGGGAACGGCGGGCGCTGCCGCGGGCGTCGTGGCTGTCGGGCTGGAGGGCTTGGCCGGGGCCTGGCGCGCCGGGGCCGGGACGTCGGCGGTCTGCGACTCGGCCCTGGATGAAAGGGTGGCGGGCGCGCCCGGGGCGGCGGCGACGATCTTCAGCCGTGCCGCCTCAGCGGCGGCGCGGGTTTCGAACGGTCCCGCGCTGACCCGCGTAAGCGCCTTGCCGGCCTGGTTGGTGGCGGCGGTGCTCACCGGGTAGCCGAGGGCCTTCACCTTCTGGACGAGGGCGTCGGCCTTGGCGCGATCGGCGTAGGCGCTGAGGTTGATGGTGTAGCTGCCGCGGGCGGCCGTACCGGCCGGCAGGGCCGGCGCTGCCGCGGCGGGCGCTGCCGGTGGCGGCGTAACGGCAGGTGCGGGTTTCGCCGCGGCGGGACGCGGGCTGGCGGCGGGCGTACCGGCGAGGTCCTCGGGCAAGGCGTCGGCGGGCTTGCGCGAAGCGATGTCCACCGAAGCCAGGCGACTGCCGCTTCCCGGCGTGACGGTGGCTGCCGGTGCCGTGGCCGGCGCGGCCGGCTGCTGCACGGCCTGAGCCGCGGCGGGCGGCGTGCCGGCGGCAGGCGTACCGGCGGGCGCGACGTCGAGCGTACGAGTCTGCAGTTCGCGGTCAGGCGCCGGCGGGATGGCGAGGCTGACGGTCTGGTCCGTGTCGGTCTTCGGCGGTGTGCTGGAGAAGAACATCGGCACGATCAGCACCAGGAGAGCGATCAGGACAGCGGCACCCAGCAGGCGTGTTTTCAAGGAAGGCTCCATACGACCGGTGCAATGCGAATCACGGCGATTATACCCGGCAATGGGTGCCCTCCGCGCTGGCGGAGCGACGGGTGCTCTAGCCCGCGAGGGCGGCCGATGCCACGAAGAATGAACCGAACAGCAGGATCGTATCGGCCTCGCCGGCGGCCTTCCCTGCGGCAACTCGGGCTTCCGCGACATTCGTGAAGACGGAGACGTCGGCGTCCGGTAGCGCGGCAGCGACCTTCGCGGCGAGCGCGTCGGCTTCGAGGCCCCTGGGTGTGTCGGCATCCAGGCCAGCCAGGAACCACCGGTCGATCCGCGAACCCAGCGCCTCGACGACGCCGCCGACGTCCTTGTCCGCGAGGGCACCGTAAACGGCAAACACCTTCCCGCCATGGGACTGGGTGTCCAGCCATGCGGCGAGCGCGCGCGCCGCCTGCGGATTGTGACCGACGTCCACGAGCGTGCGCGGACGATCGGCGATGAGCTGCAACCGGCCGGGAACGCTCACCGAGGAGAGCCCCGCACGAACGGCGGCGACCGGCACGTCGATTCGGGGACGGAGGGCGTGGAGGGCGGCGATGGCGGCCGCGGCGTTGGCGATCTGCACCGGCGCGACCAGGGCGGGCCAGGGCAGTTCGAACGAGGTTCCGTCGCGATGCTCCCAGCGCCACCCTGTGGGAGCCGCTTCAGCGGCGATGGGTGCTTGCGGCGAGCTTGCCCGCTGCCGCGGGATCGCCGCTGAAGCGGCTCCCACAAGGGAAGCGGCTCCTACAAGGTCGGCGTGCGCGTCGAATGCATCGCCAGCGCGGACGACATTCGCGCCGATGGCGCGGAGCGCGTCCAGCAGGCCTTGCGGCGGATTCGGTTCGCCGACGACTGCCGGCCGCCCTGCCCTCGCGATGCCCGCTTTTTCGCGTCCGATGCTGTCGCGGTCGTTGCCGAGCCAGTCCTGATGGTCGAGGTCGACGGTGGTGATCACCGCGACATCGGCGTCCACGATGTTGACCGCGTCCAGGCGACCGCCGAGCCCCACCTCGAGGATGGCCACGTCGAGCGACGCCCGCGCCATGAGGTCCAGCGCCGCGAGGGTGCCGAACTCGAAATAGGTCTGGGGGATGTCGCCGCGCGCGGCCTCGATGCGTTCGAACGAGGCCACGAGCGCGTCGTCGCTTGCATCGTCACCGTCGATCCTGATGCGCTCGTTGTAGCGCAGCAGGTGCGGCGAGGTGTAGCACCCCGTGCGGTAACCGGCGGCGCGCAGCATGCCTTCGAGCAGGGCCACGGTGGACCCTTTGCCGTTGGTGCCGCCGACCGTGATCACGATGGATGCGGGGCGCGGGGCGCCCATCGCCTCCCATACGGCGCGCACCCGCTCGAGCCCGAGCTCGATGTCGCGCGGGTGCGTCCGCTCCTGGTATGCGAGCCACTCGCCGAGCGTGCGGCTCATCGGATCAGCAGTTGCCGTCGTCACCGAACGGGTCGTCGAGCACGATGGTGTCGTCACGATCGGCACCCGTGGCCACCAGCGCGAGCTTGCAACCCGACAGTTCCTCCACGGCACGCAGGTAGGCGCGCGCGGCGGGCGGAAGCTTGTTCCAGTCGCGGATACCCGCGGTGGACTCTTCCCAACCCGGGAACTCGAGGTACACCGGCTTGCATTCGGCCCAGCCGTCCGCGTCCAGCGGCGCAAGCTCGCGGCGCTTGCCGCGGTATTCGTAAGCGATGCAGACCTTGATGGTCTCCAGGCCGTCGAGTACGTCGAGCTTGGTGATGGCGAGCCCGTCGATGCCGTTGATCTGCACCGCGCGCTTCAGTGCCACGAGGTCGATCCAGCCGCAGCGACGCGGGCGGCCCGTGCTTGCGCCGAACTCGTTGCCCTTCTTGCGCAGCAACTCACCCATCTCGTCGTTGAGTTCGGTGGGGAACGGACCGCCGCCGACGCGCGTGGCGTAGGCCTTGCAGATGCCGAGCACGTAGTCGATGTCGCGCGCGCCCACGCCCGTGCCGGCCAGTGCGCCGCCGACCGTGGTGTTCGACGAGGTGACGTACGGATAGGTGCCGTGGTCGATGTCGAGCAGCGCGCCCTGCGCGCCTTCATACAGGATGTTGCCGCCGTCGCGGCGCACGTCGTGCAGGATGGTGGCGACGTCGTCGACCATCGGGCGCATGTATTCGCCCCAGGTCAGGGCCTCGTCGAGCACGGTCTGGTAGTCGACCGGCTCGGCCTTCAGCCACTGGGTAAGCACGAAGTTGTGGTAGTCCACGGCGGCCTTCACTTTCTCCGGCAGCTCGTGCGGGTACATGAGGTCGGCCACGCGGATGGAGCGGCGGGCCACCTTGTCTTCATATGCCGGGCCGATACCGCGCCCCGTGGTGCCGATGGCCTTCGCGCCGGACGCGACTTCGCGCGCCTTATCCACGGCGATGTGGTACGGCATGATCAGCGGCGTGGCCGGCGAGATCTTCAGGCGCGGACGCACGTCGACGCCCTGCGTTTCCAGCTCGGCGATTTCGCTCATCAGCGCGGCGGGAGACAGCACCACGCCATTGCCGATGAGGCACAGCGCGTCGTCGCGCAGGATGCCCGAGGGAATGAGGTGGAGGACCGTCTTCTTGCCCTTGATCACCAACGTGTGACCGGCATTGTGGCCACCCTGGAAGCGTGCGACCGCCCCCACGCGCTCGGTGAGGAGGTCGACGATCTTGCCCTTGCCCTCGTCGCCCCACTGCGCGCCGAGAATGACGACTGACTTGCCCATGTGTTGTGTCTCTTTGATGAGGATTCGGTATTAGCGCTGCCGGCCGGGGCCGTCGTTGAGGTAGCGCAGGAATTCGGAGTCGGGCTTCAGCACGAACGTGCCCTTGCCGTCGGCGAAAGCCTTCCGGTACGCCGCGAGGCTGCGATAGAACGCGAAGAACTCGGGGTCCTGGCTATAGGCCTGCGCATAGATGGCCGCTGCCTGCGCGTCGCCGTCGCCCTTGACCTTGGTGGCCTCGCGATTGGCGTCGGCCAGAAGCACCAGCTTCTGGCGGTCGGCATCGGCGCGGATCTTCTCGGCGCTTTCCTGTCCGGTGTAACGGAGCTCGTTGGCGAGCTGCAGGCGCTCGGCCCGCATGCGCTTGTAGACGGACCCGCTGACTTCGTCCGGCAGGTCGATGCGCTTGATGCGCACGTCGACCACGGCAATGCCGAGGTTCTTCCGGGCAACGCCGTCGGTCTGCTGGCGCACGCGCTCGGTGATGTCCTTGCGGCCGCCGGCGATCAGGTCTTCCAGCGGACGTGCGTTGAATTCGTAGCGCAAGGCGTCCTTCACGATGGGCGTGAGGCGCTGGACGGCCTGCACCTGCTCACCGGACGTGGCGCGGTAATACGCCGCGTTGTCGGCAATGCGCCACTTCACGTAGAAGTCGACGTTGACGCTTTTCTTCTCGAGCGTGAAGTAACGCTCGGGCTGCGCGTCGAGGCCGAGGATGCGGTTGTCGAAGCGCATGACCTGCTGCACGACGGGAAGCTTGAAGTGCAGGCCCGGCGCATAGTCGGCCCGCACGATGCGGCCGAACTGCAGAAGCAGAGCGTTCTCGCCTTCCTTCACAACGAAGACGCTGTTGAACCCGAGCAGGATCAGGGCCGCGACGATGATGCCGGTAACGAACTTCATCACTGGGCGCCCCCCTGCGAGGCATTCGGATTGGCGTCCGTCGTGGCGGACTGGATGACCGTGCCGACACCCGGCACGTTGCGCACGGCGGCGTTGTTGGGCTCCACGGGCAACTGGATGATGTTCTTGCCGTTGCTGCCGTCGATGACCTTCGGGTTGCCGGCCATCACGTCTTCTACCGTCTCCAGCCAGAGGCGGCGACGCGTGACTTCGGGAGCGGCGCGGTATTCCTTGAGGAGCAGGTTGAAGCGCTCGACGTCGCCGTTCGCACGGGCGATGCGTTCCACGCGTTCGGCTTCCGCCTCGGCGGCGATGCGCGCCGCGTCGCCGCGGGCCACCGGAACCACCTGGCTTTCGTAAGCGCGGGCCTTGTTCTCTTCGCTCTGCTTGTCTTCGCGTGCCGCGTTCACGTCGTCGAAGGCGTCTTTCACTTCCTTCGGCGGCGACACGTTCTGGAAGCTGACGCCTGTGACCAGGATGCCCGCGTCGTACTTGTCGAGCGTGTCCTGAAGGATGTCGCGGGCCTGCTGCTGCAGGGTTTCCTTCACGGCCGGCGCGACGCCGGCAACGGGCGCCTGCGTCGGTGCCGGCGTGTCGACGCCCGGCGTGGTCAGGATGTTGTCCATGATGTTGGCGCCGACCACGGAGCGTACGGCGGCCTCGGCGGCGTTATGGATGGTGTTCTCTTCGCGATCGGCGTTGGAGTACAGGAACTTGCGCGCGTCGGACACCTGGTACTGCACGTTGAAGTCGATGGCGATGATGTTCTCGTCGCGCGTGAGCATGGACACGTTGTCCGAGACGGAGCGGACCTGGGTGGTCTCTACCTTGGTCACGGTTTCCACGGGGCTCGGGGCCTTCAGGTGGAAGCCCGGGGGGAGGATGCGCGAGAACTGGCCGAAGCGCAGCACCACGCCCACCTGGCGGGCGTCGATCACCGTGTAGCTGGACACCAGGAGCCAGGCCACGATGAAGACCAGCACCACGGCGAGGATGCCGCCGCTGCCGGCGCCGAAGCGGCCAAAACGGGCCTTCAGGCTCTTCAGCGCACCGTCGATATCGGGCTTGCGCCCGTTCGACCGATTGCGGTTCCAGGGGTCCTTCTGGCCGTTGCCGGGTTCGTTCCAAGCCATGGGCGGCAGTCTCCTTCGGGGACCGGAGGTGGGTGGCTTCTGAGCCTGGGGACAGACCCGCGACGGCGGAAGAGGCGTCAGGCGCGCGAACACCCGTCGCCGCGCCGATGGGGCACGCAAACACTGTGAATTCTACCAGATGGCTGCCGCCGAGTGGTCGTTCAGAACTCGGCGGCGGGCGGATCGATCAGGTCGCGCAACGGGCTGGAGTGGTCGCCGTCGCTCAACAGCGGGGCCAGGACGGAGCGCGGCGCATCGATATCGAGGTGCCAGCCGTGCTCGTCGACGGCTTCCCCGGCGATGGCGCCGACGGCCTTCAGGCGAGCGTGCAGGCGCCCGGCAGTGAGAGGAAGCTCAAGCCCCGCACGAATGCGTTCGCCGCCAAGCAGCTCGCCGAGCGCCTCGCGAAGGCCGGCCAGCCCGGCGCCGGTCGCCGCGGAAAGCCAGACCTGCCGCGGCTTGCCGTCGTCGCCGCGGTCGACACGGGGAGCGGTGTCCACGAGGTCGATCTTGTTCATCACCGACAGCTGGGGCACGTCGCCCGCACCGATCTCCTCGAGCACGGAATTCACCACGCGCCCGAGCAACTCGCGCTCCTCGTCGGCGGCGTCGCTGACGTGGATCAGGAGGTCGGCGTCGCGCGCCTCGGCCAGCGTCGCCCGGAAGGCGGCCACGAGATCGTGCGGCAGTTCGCGGATGAACCCGACGGTATCGGCCACCACGGCCGGCCCACAGGCGAGGCCGTCGACCTTGCGCACGGTCGGGTCCAGCGTGGCGAACAACTGGTCGGCCGCGTACACGCCGCCAGTGGTCAGGGCGTTGAAGAGCGTGGACTTGCCGGCGTTGGTGTAGCCCACCAGGGCCACGCGAGGCACGGTGTTGCGCAGGCGGGCCCGGCGCTGCTGGTCGCGCTGCACGCCCACCTTCTCAAGACGCTTCGTCAGCATCTTCACCCGCTCGGCGAGCAGGCGGCGGTCGGTTTCCAGCTGCGTTTCGCCCGGACCGCGGTTGCCGATGGCACCGCCGCGCTGGGCGTCCAGATGGGTCCAGCCCCGCACCAGACGGGTAGCCAGGTGCTTCAGCTGCGCCAGTTCCACTTCCAGCTTGCCTTCGTGGGAACGGGCACGCTGGGCGAAGATGTCGAGGATGAGGCCCGCACGGTCGACGACGCGCGCCTTCAGGTGTTTTTCGAGGTTGCGCTCCTGCACCGGGCTCAGCACGTGGTCCACCAGGACCAGGTCGGCATCCAGCGCGCGGACGGCCTCGGCGACTTCGTCCGCCTTGCCGCTGCCGATATAGAAACGGGGATTGGGCGCTTCGACCCGCGCCGGAATGCTGGCCAGGATCTCGGCACCGGCCGAGGACACCAGTTCGGCGAATTCCTCGCCGCGACGGACCGCATCGCCTTCGCCGCGGGAATGCGGCAATACCAGCACGGCGCGATCGCCTTTCTTTTGTCTATCGAACACTTAGGGAGATAACCTCATGTGGAAAGGGGTGCGCGTGGCCCGAGGGCTCACGCGCACCCGTCGTTCCCATATGGGATTCCGCCGAGGGCCCCTCAACCCTCGCCGTCGCCGGAACCGGCTTCCCCGTGGTTTTCGTGACCGCCGACCCGCACGTTCCGGCTCGGCACCACCGTGGAGATGGCGTGCTTGTAGACCATCTGGCTCACCTGGTTGCGCAGCAGCACCACGAACTGGTCGAACGACTCGATCGTGCCTTGCAGCTTGATGCCGTTCACCAGGTAAATGGCGACGGGAACGCGCTCGCGGCGCAGTGCGTTCAGAAATGGATCCTGCAACGATTGCCCTTTGGACATTCTTCTTCTCCCCTACGCTACTCGTACGGGTCCGGGTAAAAAACGCCATGCGGCGCCCCGGCCCAAGTGCCCGGAATCTTAACTGCTTTTAAATGCCCGCTGGAAGCCGCTACCGTGACGGCTTCGGCATTCCAACGAACTGCTCCACCGCACGCTCGGCCTCGGGCAACGGATCCCCCCGGTCCGGGTCGAACGTTCGGGCGTCCACCTCGCTCCGCAACCAGGTGATCTGGCGCTTGGCGAGTTGACGAGTGGCATAGATACCACGGTTGCGGAACTCCGTGGCGTCGTACTCGCCTTCCAGGTGCTCCCACGCCTGCCGGTAGCCCACCGCGCGGATCGCGGGGAGGTCGGGATGGAGGTCGCCGCGGGCTCGAAGGCCGCGCACCTCGTCGAGGAAGCCCGCATCCAGCATGCCGTCGAAACGCCGCGCGATGCGCTCGTGGAGCACGCCGCGATCTGCCGGCAGCAGGGCGAGCTTCAGCACCCGCCAGGGAAACCGGACCGTCGCGCCACCCTGTTGCAGTTCGCTGAGCGGCCGTCCGGTCAGCTCCATGACCTCCAGCGCCCGCTGGATGCGCTGGGCGTCCCCCGGGCGTATGCGCGCGCCGGCCGCCGGGTCGAGGGCGGCCATGCGCGCGTGCATCGCTTCCCAACCAACGACCGAGGCTTCCGCGGACAAGCGCGCGCGGGTGGCGGCATGCGCTTCCGGAAGATCGGACAGGCCATGCTGCAAGGCGCGGAAGTACAGACCGGTGCCGCCGACGAGCAGCGGCACCCTGCCCTTCGCGGTGATGCGCTCCATGGCGCCGGTCGCGTCTTCCCTGAACTCGGCGGCGGAATACGCGTGGCTCGGGTCGCGGATGTCGACCAGCGCATGTGGATAGCGCGCCAGTGTCGCCGCATCGGGCTTGGCCGAGCCGATATCGAGTCCGCGATAGACCAGGGCCGAGTCGACGCTCACCAGGTCGACGGGAAAGCGGTCGGCCAACGCGCAGGCGAGCGCCGTCTTGCCCGAAGCAGTGGGGCCCATCAGGAAGATGGCGAGGGGGCGATGGTCGGTCATGGATGCGCGTGGCGTGGGCGACGCAAGGTTACGGCGGTGGCCACGCCTTGACCAGCGCAACGCAAGTGCATGTCGTGCAAGGCCGAAACAAAGTTGTCCACATGCTTATGCAGTGAGTATCCACATCCGCTGTGGATAAGCGAGAGAGCACTGGCGCGTTTTTGATCAGCGCAACGCAAGTGCTCGCCGCATAAGGGAGGAATGGAGTTGTCCACACGCTTATGC
>NZ_JBNDHZ010000025.1:0-65521 GCF_056755355.1 Luteibacter sp. HAY1-4A | reverse complement strand
TCTATACCCTCCTCGACGAAGCCGCCTCGTTCTACCAGCGCGAACTGGGCAACAGCCCCGAAGCCCGCGCCTACATCGATCGCCGGGGCCTCGACGACGACATCGTGAAGCGCTTCCGCATCGGCTGGGCACCGGCCGGGTTCGACGGCGTGATGAAGGCGCTGGGCACCACCGACCGGCGGCGCCAGCTGTTGAACGAAGCCGGCATGGTCGCCAGCAACGAGCGAGGCAACCGCTACGACCGGTTCCGCGAACGGGTGATGTTCCCGATCCTCGACCGGCGCGGCCGCGTCATCGCCTTCGGCGGCCGCGTGCTTTCATCGGAACAGAGCCCCAAGTACCTCAATTCGCCGGAAACCTCCCTCTTCCACAAGGGGCGCGAGCTGTTCGCCCTGTGGCAGGTGAAGCAGGCCCACCAGCACCTCACCCGGATCATGGTGGTGGAGGGCTACATGGACGTCATCGCGCTGCACCAGGCGGGCTTGCCGATCGCCGTGGCGACCCTGGGCACCGCGACCACGCCCGAACACGCCGAGGTACTGTTCCGCGCCGCGCCCGACGTCTACTTCTGCTTCGACGGCGACCGCGCCGGCAGGCAGGCGGCATGGCGCGCGCTGGAATCGATCCTGCCGCGCATGCGGGACGGCCGCCAGGCACACTTCCTCTTCCTGCCCGACGGCGAGGATCCGGATACGCTGGTGCGAAAGGAAGGCAAGGACGGCTTCGAGCAGCGCATGAAGAACGCCATGCCGATGTCCGAGTACTTCTTCGAGGAACTCGGCCGCGACGTCGACACCAGCCGCATCGACGGCAAGGCGCGCCTCGCCGAGCGGGCCCGCCCGCTCATCGCGAAACTGCCGGACGGGGCCTTCCGCGACCTCATGGCGCAGGAACTCCAGCGCCGGACGGGAGCGCGCGCGGTGCTCGAAGCCGAACCGGAGGCGGCAGCGCGCCGCCCGCAGGCCCGGCCGGCGAACGTGCAGCGCAGCCTCGTCCGCAGCGCCATCACGCTACTCCTGGCCCAGCCCGAGCTTGCGGACGAAGTCGAACCACCCTACCCCTTCCTGCGCCTGGACCGGCCGGGGGTCGACCTGCTGGCCGAGCTGATCGACGTAGCCAGGGCACGCCCGGGCATCAATCCCGCCGTGCTCGTCGAGCACTTCCTCGATCGGCCCGAGTACCCGTCGCTGCAGAAGCTGATGCAGGCGGAGGTGATCGGCGAGGCGGAGATGCAGCGCGTGGAATTCCTCGACGCCCTGGCCCAGATGCAGCGCCAGGTCACCATGCAGCGTCGCGAGTACCTGATCGCCCGAAGCCGCGAAGGCGTGCTGGACGACACCGAGAAGGCCGAACTGCGCGTGCTCTTGGCCGCCCGGGCCGCGCCCGCCCCGGCGGACGGCGAATGATGCGCCGCATCGCTGGCATAACGCGATCCATGGGATCATCCCGCCTTCGTACCTCCAAGGGACCGGCCCGGGCCGGATTCGTGCGCCACTGATGGACCTGCTCAACGACCTCGTCGATTTCTTTGGAAGGAACGGCTACCTCGCCGTCTTCTTCGCCCTGATGCTGTGCGGCGCCGGCATCCCCCTCCCCGAGGACATCAGCCTGGTCGCGGGCGGCATCATCACCGGCCTGGGCTACGGCGACGTGCACACCATGGTCGGCGTGGGCATGGCCGGCGTGCTGGTAGGCGATTCCACGATGTTCCTCCTGGGCCGCCATTTCGGCGCGCGCATCATGAGCTGGCGCCTCGTCGCGCGACTGCTCACACCGGAGCGCTACGCCAAGGTGCAGGAGAAGTTCGAGCGCTACGGCAACCGCATGATGTTCGTGGCGCGCTTCCTGCCCGGCATGCGCACCGCCGTGTTCATCACCGCCGGCGCCACCCACCGCGTGGGCTTCTTCCGCTTTCTGCTCCTGGACGGCCTCGCCGCCGCGATCAGCGTGCCGATATGGGTCTACCTGGGCTACTTCGGCGCGCACAACCACGAATGGCTGGCCATGTGGATCCACCGCGGCCAGACCGGCGTGTGGCTGGCCATTGTTGCCGCTGTCGTGGCGCTCGGCGTGATCTGGTGGCGAAGGAAGAAATCCGAGGGCGACTGCTGAGACGCCCTTACCTCGGTTCCCCCGGCTGTAGATGCATCAGGCCGGGGAGGTATGGAATGCCTCGCCATCAGGCGCCAAAGCGCTGATGCACTGGAGCCGGTACCGGTAGATTGGAACTTCCGACGTAGCATCGTACCAACCCCCAGGTACTACCGGGCCCCCGGGCACCTGCGGCCTGACAGCGACCCTGTCGTGAGTAGGCAGCGCTTCGTCCAGATAGACAATTCCTGAAAGGACAAAACGCTCACCGGGGCCCACTTTCAGCTTCGAATACATCAAGTCATGTCGCGGTAAGACATAACGAGGCTGGCTTCCGATCAACCATACTTGGGGCGCGATCAGGGACACGATGGAGGGTAGTTTGAATTCGAATTCGACAAACATGAACAATGCATATGTCTGAGCGAATGAAAAGGAGTTTGTCGAATACGCGGACGACGAATAGGGAACCATTTCTGTCGGACAATCTGCGATTTGCTGATTCATAGCGACTCTCCATTAAGGTAAAGCTCCATGGGCAAGACATTTCCCTACATGCGTACGACCCAACCCCAATGTACCAGCCATACCCAGCAGCGAATTTGACTCACGCCAGGGCGACTTGTTCAGAGCATTCCCAGGCAGCTTAAAGCTATGCCTCGGCCGCCATGATCTGCAATGGGTCGATCGGAAAACCATTCTCTTGTGATTGTGCGCGATGCACGCACCTCCGCCGTTTTTACGTTGCGAAAAAAGGGGCGGCTACTTGTCGGCCTCGCGGCAGCGGGGTCCGGCGTCTCTAATGGGCGTCGCCTAATTCGGCAACCAGCCAAGCGGCGAACAATTCCGTTTCCTCCTGCGACTCGACGTCGCGCGAAACGGCGAGGTAGTAGGTGTGCTGCAAAGGCACTTCGAGCCGGAACGGTTCGACGAGACGCCCTGCGGCGAGGTCGTAAGCCACCAGCAGTTCCTGCGCCAGGGCCACGCCTTGTCCCTCGATGGCCGCCTGCAACATCATCGTGCCGTCGCCGAAACCCATTTCGCGGGAGATGGGGCCGGGGCTCACACCCGCGCGCTCGAACCACTGGTCCCAGCCGACCGCGAGCGCGGCGCGGCGGCCAGGGCGTTCGTGCAGCAGCATCTGGGTGGGGAGGTCCTCGGGGCCGCGCAACTGCCCGGCCATGCCGGGCGAGCAGACCGGTGTGTAGCGGCTGACCGCGAGGATCGACTGCTCCATCCCTTCGGCCAGCCGATCGTCCACCGCCAGGTCCCAGCCGCCATCCCCACCGTCCGTGACGACCTCGACGGCGATGTCCGGATGCTTCGCGAAGAAGCGGAACAGCCGGGGCACAAGCCATTTCGTTCCGAATGTCGGAGGCACCAGGACCTTCAGCGAGGCGGTGCGCTGGCCCAGTATCTGGTCCGTGGCTTGCTGCAGCGCACGAAAAGCGTCCCGGATGCGTGGGAAATAATTTTCTCCGGCCGCCGTCAGCTTCAGCCGATTGTTGCGCCGCACGAAGAGCGGCGTGCCGAGGTACGACTCCAGCAATTTGACTTGCGCACTGACTGCGGCGGGTGTCAGCGACAGTTCTTCGGCCGCTTTCGTAAAGCTCGAATGCTGCGCTGCAAGCTCGAACACGCGCACGGCGTTGAGGGGTAGCGAGCGCTTCATTGCAAGGTCATCAAGAAAAATTTGGGGAAGGCCCGAAGAACTTCTAGTTTGCCTGCGTCCGAACGCCACGCCAAGAATCCCTGGCGACCCAGAGCGGATCCCCGATGAATATCCTCACCATCGACACCGGCACGACCAATACGCGCGTCAGCGTGTGGCAGGACGGCGCCATCATCGGACAGGCGGCACGGCAGGTCGGCGTACGCGATACCGCCATCACCGGAAGCAAGGCTCGCCTCGAGGAAGGGGTTCGCGAGACGATCGCCGAAGCGCTCGCCACGGCGAACCTCGACGAGGCCGACATCGGCCGGGCCCTCGCGTCCGGCATGATCACTTCCAACATGGGCCTGTGCGAGATCCCGCACGTGGTGGCCGCCATCGACATCGACGACCTCGCCGGCGCCATGCGCGAGAGCCACCTGCCCAACGTCTGGCGCGATCCGATCTGGTTCGTGCCGGGCGTGCGCAACGCCGTGGAGCACATCGGCCTGCACAACTGCGAGGCCATGGACATGATGCGCGGCGAGGAAGTGGAATCCTTCGCGCTGGTGGAACGGCTGGGGCTCGACGAGCCCACGGTCATCGTGCTGCCGGGTTCGCATTCCAAGTTCGTCAGCATCGACGCCGAGCGCCGGATCGAAGGCTGCGTCACGACCCTCGCCGGCGAACTGCTGCACGTGATCTCGCACGACACGATCCTCGCCAGCTCCCTGAAGGAAGGCTTCGCGCAACGCATCGATGCCGAAATGCTGCTCGCGGGTGCCGCCTCGGCCAGGAAGATCGGCCTGGGCCGAGCCTGCTTCAGCGTGCGCATCCTCGACCAGTTCGCGGTGTACGACGCCAATGCGCGCGCCAACTTCCTCCTGGGCGCTGTGCTCGGCTCGGACCTTCTCACCCTCAAGAATTCCAGCGCGATCCGGATGAGTCCGGGCACGCGTTTCGTGGTCAGCGGCAAGCCGATACTGCGCGAGGCGATCGCCCGGCTGGTCGAAGGCGACGATTTCTTTTCCGGCACCGTCACGGTGCTGGGCGACGACGAACAGCGCGATCTCGCGGGACATGGCGTCATCGCCGTGGCGCGCAGGCGCGGGCTGGTCGGGTAATTCCATGCGTTTCACGAGGAGCAGCACATGAAGATGAACATCGCCAACGGTCTGAAGGCGCTCGCGCTGGCGCTCGCCCTTTCCGGCTGCTCCGCGGCACCGAACGACGAGGTGAAGATCGGCTTCGTGGTGAAGCAGCCCGAGGAACCCTGGTTCCAGGACGAGTGGAAGTACGCGGAGCAGGCGGCGAAGGAGAAGGGCTTCACCCTGGTGAAGATCGGCGCGCCCGACGGCGGCCAGGTGCTCACTACCATCGACAACCTCAAGGCACAGCACGCGCAGGGCTTCATCATCTGCACGCCCGACGTGAAGCTCGGCCCCTCCATCGTCGCGAAGGCGAAGGCCGACGGCCTGAAGCTGATGACGGTGGACGACCGTCTCGTCGACGGCGCCGGCAATCCCATCGAAACCGTGCCGCATATGGGCATTTCCGCCTCGAAGATCGGCGAGCAGGTCGGTCAGGCGATCGCCGACGAAATGAAGAAGCGCGGCTGGAAGCCGGAAGAAACCGGCGCGCTGCGCGTCTCCTACGACCAGCTTCCCACGGCCCGCGAGCGCACCGAGGGCGCGGTGGCCGCGCTTACGGCGGCCGGCTTCCCGAAGGACAACGTGGTCAACGCGCCGCAGGCGAAAACGGACACCGAAAATTCCTTCAACGCGGCGAACATCGCCATCACGCAGCACCCGGACTACAAGCACTGGGTGGCCTTCGGCCTCAACGACGAGGCGGTGCTCGGCGCCGTGCGCGCGGCCGAGGGCCGCGGCTTCTCGGCCGACAACGTCATCGGCGTCGGCATCGGCGGCAGCAAGTCGGCCCTCAACGAATTCTCCAAGGCCCAGGCCACCGGTTTCTTCGGCAGCGTGCTCATCAGCCCGAAGCGCCACGGTTACGAAACCTCGCTGAACATGTTCGAGTGGATCAAGAACGACAAGGCGCCGCCGGCGCTCACGCTCACCACCGGCCGCCTGATCACTCGCGCCAATGCAGACGAGATCCGCAAGGAAATGGGACTTTGACGATGGCCGATGCGCCGCGCCTCGAGTTCCGCCACATCGGGAAGACCTTTCCCGGCGTGCGTGCGCTCGGCGACGTCGGGTTCCAGGTACGTGCCGGCAGTGTGCACGGCCTGCTCGGCGAGAACGGCGCGGGCAAGTCCACGATGATGAAGATCCTCGGCGGGGAATACATTCCCGACGAGGGCGAAGTGGCCATCGACGGCCAGGTCATGCACTTCCGCAAGGCCGCCGATGCCATCGACGCCGGCGTGGCGGTGATCCACCAGGAGCTCCAGTACGTGCCGGAGCTTTCGGTGATGGAGAACCTGCTGCTCGGGCGCCTTCCCACCCGCTTCGGCCTCGTGGACCGCCGCCGCGCGCTCGCCTGGACCCGCGAGCGGCTGGACGCACTGGGCGTCGATCTCGATCCGCGCGCCAAGCTGAAGCAGCTGTCCATCGGCCAGCGGCAGATGGTGGAGATCGTGAAGGCGATCCTGCGCGATGCGAAGATCCTCGCACTGGACGAACCCACCAGCTCCCTGTCGCACCGCGAGACCGACGTGCTGTTCCGCCTCGTCCGCGACCTGCGCGCGCAGGGCAAGGCGATGATCTACATCTCGCATCGCATGGACGAGATTTTCGAACTGTGCGATGCCGCCACCATCTTCCGCGACGGCCGCAAGGTGGCCGACTTCGACACGCTGGAGGGCGTCACGCGCGACACGCTCGTGCAGCGCATGGTGGGCCGCGAGATCAGCGACATCTTCGGTTACCGTCCACGCGCGCAGGGAGAGGTGCGCCTCTCGGTCGCCGGCGTGACCGGCCGCGCGTTGCCGGTGCCCATGAACTTCGACGTGCGCGCCGGTGAGATCGTCGGTTTCTTCGGCCTGGTCGGCGCCGGCCGGTCCGAAATCATGCGCGTGGTGTACGGCGCCGATCGGCGTACCGCCGGCGACGTGCGCGTCGACGGGAAGCCCGTCAAGCCGTCGCGTATTCGCGACTCGATCCGCCACGGCCTCGTCTTCTGTCCCGAGGACCGCAAGGAAGAAGGCATCATCGGCGTGCGCTCCGTGTCGGAGAACATCAACATCAGCGCGCGCCGGAATCACCTCACGGCCGGGCTCTTCGTGAACGACCGCATCGAGGCGCGTACCGCCGACAGCTTCATCGAGCGCCTGCGCATCCGCACCCCGCACCGCCGGCAAGAGATCCGCCTGCTTTCGGGTGGCAACCAGCAGAAGGCCGTGCTCTCGCGCTGGCTCGCCGAGAAAGACCTGCGGGTACTCATCGTCGACGAACCCACCCGGGGCATCGACGTGGGCGCCAAGAACGAAATCTACAACGTGCTCTACGAACTCGCCGACCGCGGCGTCGCCGTGGTGATGATCTCCAGCGAGCTGCCGGAAGTGCTGGGCGTCTCCGATCGCGTCATCACCATGTGCCACGGCCGCATCACCGCGCAGTTCGATCGCGCCTCGGCCAACGAGCAGAACGTCCTCGCCGCCGCGCTGCCCGAAAGCGCGGGAACCACCCTTCCAAGGAACGCCTGACCCATGACCGAGTCCAACGCCGCCGCCATCGCCGCGACTCGCGAGACGCCACGCGACCGTCGCCGGGCCGTGCTCTGGCAGCTCGTCGACGACTACAGCCTGATCGGCATCTTCATCGTGCTGTTCGCCGTGCTGAGCATGACGGTGCGGTACTTCTTCTCGTGGGACAACGTGGTGGGCCTGGCCCTGTCCGTGTCGCAGATTGGCATGGTCGCCTGCACCATGATGTTCTGCCTGGCTTCGCGCGACTTCGACCTTTCCGTGGGTTCCACCGTCGCCTTCGCCGGCGTGTTCTGCGCCATTGTGTCGAACGCCACCGGCAGCGTGACGATCGGTATCGCCGCGGCCATCGTCGCGGGCGCGCTGGTGGGCTTCGTGAACGGCGTGGTCATCGCGAAGCTGAAGATCAACGCGCTGATCACCACGCTGGCCACGATGGAAATCGTCCGCGGCCTGGCGTTCATCGCCTCCCATGGCCAGGCCGTCGGCGTCAGCAGCGAGGCCTTCTTCACCCTCGGCAGTTCGCAGTTCCTCGGCCTTCCCGTGCCGGTGTGGATCACCCTGGCGTGTTTCGTCGTCTTCGGCGTGCTGCTCAACAAGACCGTCTACGGTCGCAACACCCTCGCCATCGGCGGCAATCCCGACGCGGCACGCCTGGCCGGTGTCGCCGTGGATCGCGTGCGCATCGCCATCTTCCTGATCCAGGGCCTCGTGGCCGCGGTGGCCGGCGTGATCCTGGCCTCGCGCATGACCAGTGGGCAACCGAATGCCGGCGAAGGTTTCGAACTCAACGTGATCTCCGCCTGCGTGCTGGGCGGCGTGTCGCTCATGGGCGGCCGTGCGACCATCAGCGGCGTGCTCGTCGGCGTCCTCATCATGGGCACCGTGCAGAATGCGATGAGCCTCATGAACATCGACGCCTTCTACCAATACCTCGTGCGCGGCGCGATCCTGCTGATCGCGGTGCTCGTGGACCAGCTCAAGAACCGCAGGCAATCCCGTTGATGACCGCATTCAAGCCGATTTCGCCGCAACGCCAGGCCCACGCTGAAGGCGTGATCTGGGACGACCACGCCAACCTCGTGCGCTGGACCGACATCGCCACCTCGCGGCTGCACGCCTATGATCCCGCCACGGGCGCGGTGTCCGAAGCCAGCCTTCCCGCGCGCCTGTGCTGCTTCGCGCTGACCCACGTGCCCGGCGTGCTGCTGCTGGCACTGGAAAAGCAGCTGGCACGCTACGACACGCGCGACGGCACGGTGCACGTGCTCGAGGACATCGAGCCCGACCTTACCGGCATGCGTGCCAACGACGGCCGCTGCGACCGCGGGGGCAACTTCATCTTCGGCACGCTCAACGAAAGGGGGCCGGAAAAGACGGCCTCTTTCTGGCGCTATACGCACGACGGCAAGCTCGGCCGGCTCGCCCTGCCCAAGGCGGCGATCACGAACAGCATCTGCTTCAGCCCCGACGGCGAGACGATGTATTTCACCGATTCCCCGACGGCCCAGATCATGGCCTGCGACTACGATGCCGCCACCGGCGAGGTGGACCGCATCCGGGTGTTCGCCGAGTTGCCTGAAGGCCTGGAACCGGACGGCTCTACCGTGGACGCCGAGGGCTTCCTCTGGAACACGCAGTGGGGCGGCTCGCGCGTCGTCCGGTACGCGCCGGACGGCAAGGTCGACACGGTGATCGACCTGCCTGCGAAGCAGCCGAGTTGCGTCAGCTTCGCGGGCCGCGAACTCGAGCGCATGGTGGTCACCTCGGCGCACAAGGGTCTCGACGACGAGTTCCTTAAGGAAAACCCCGCCAACGGTGCCATCTTCATCGGCACGCCACCGCGCGGCCGCGGCCTGCCGGAAGCTCGCTACGGCCACGGAGTGAAGGCATGAGCCAGCGTCCCGATCCGCGCACCACGCCCCTTCCCCGCCTCGCCGGCAAGGTGGCCATCGTCACCGGCGCCACCCAGGGCATCGGCGCGGCCACGGCGCGGTTGTTCGCCGCGCACGGCGCAAAGATCGTCCTCAACGTGCTGGAGGACAATGCGCAAGCCCGCCAGACGCTGGCCAGCCTCGACACCGACGAGGCCATGCTCTTCGAAGCGGACGTCACCCGTCCCGACGCCATCGAACGCATGGTGGCCGCGGCCAACGAACGGTTCGGACCACCCGACGTGCTGGTGAACAACGCCGGCATCAACGTGTTCAACGATCCACTGTCGCTGAGCGACGAGGAATGGACGCGCTGCTTCGAGGTAGACCTGAAAGGCGCCTGGAACTGCGCGAAGGCCGTCTTGCCGGGCATGCTCGCGCTCGGCCGCGGCAGCATCGTGAACATCGCCTCGGTGCACGGGCACAAGATCATCCCGCACTGCTTCCCCTATCCGGTCGCCAAGCATGGACTGATCGGCCTGACCAAGGCGCTCGGTATCGAATACGCCGCACGCGGCATCCGGGTGAACTCGATTTCGCCCGGCCTCGTGCTGACCGCGATCGCCGAGGCCGGCTTCGCCGCCGCGCCGGACCCCGAGGCCGAACGGCGGAAGCAGACGGAAATCCTGCCGAACAAGCGCATCGGCGAACCGGAGGAAATCGCGTATACCGCGCTCTTCCTCGCTTCCGACGAAGCCCGCTACATCAACGCTGCCGACATCCGTATCGATGGCGGCCGTTCCCAGCTCTACCACGAGTGAATGCCATGGCCTGGCCGACCGCCCTACCCCTCATCGCCATCCTCCGCGGCATCACGCCGGACGAGGTGGTCGCCCATGTCGAGGCGCTGCTCGAAGCCGGATTCGACGCGATCGAGGTACCGCTCAACTCGCCCGACTGGCAGCGCAGCATCCCGCTGGCGCTCGAGGCGGCCGGCGACCGTGCCCTGGTCGGTGCCGGCACCGTGCTCACCCCGGAGGCCGTGGACGCCGTGGCCGACCTCGGAGGGCACCTGTTGGTCACACCGAATACCGACGCAGCCGTGATCCGCCGCGGCCGCCAGCGCGACATGTACACCTCCATCGGATTCACCACACCCAGCGAGGCCTTCGCGGCCCTCGCGGCAGGAGCGCAATCGCTGAAGCTGTTCCCGGCGTCGCAGTGGGGGCCGGGCTACGTGAAGGCAATCCGCGCCGTCCTGCCGCCCGACGTACCCCTGCTGGCGGTCGGCGGCGTCACGCCAGAGAACATCGGCCAGTTCCTCGACGCTGGCTGCATCGGTGCAGGGCTGGGCGGCGACCTGTATAAAGCGGGACAGCCCGTATCGCGCACGCGTGAGCGTGCGCAGGCCTTCGTCAAAGCCTATCGCTCGGTATAAGCATGAAGATCACCCGCATCACCACCTACCGCGTCCCGCCTCGCTGGATGTTCCTGAAGATGGAGACCGACGAGGGCGTCGTCGGCTGGGGCGAGCCCGTGATCGAAGGCCGCGCGCGCACCGTGGAGGCGGCGGTGCACGAGTTATCCGAATACGTGATCGGCAAGGATCCCTCCCGCATCAACGACCTCTGGCAGACCATGTACCGCGGTGGCTTCTATCGCGGGGGCGCCGTATTCATGAGCGCCATGGCCGGAATCGACCAGGCCCTGTGGGACATCAAGGGCAAGGTGCTCGGCGCGCCGGTGTTCGAACTGCTCGGCGGCCGTGTGCGCGACCGCATGAAAACCTATTGCTGGGTGGGCGGGGACCGTCCCGCCGACGTCATCGCACAGATCCGCGAGCGACTCGCGCATGGCTTCGACACGTTCAAGATGAACGGTTGCGAAGAGATGGGCATGATCGGCTCGAGCAAGGCGGTGGACGATGCCGTGGCGCGCGTTGCGGAAATCCGCGAGGCCTTCGGCAACACCATCGAGTTCGGCCTCGATTTCCACGGGCGTGTTTCCGCCCCCATGGCCAAGGTGCTGGTGAAGGAGCTGGAACCGTTCCGGCCGCTCTTCATCGAGGAGCCGGTGCTCGCGGAACAGGCCGAGTATTACCCACGCATCGCTGCCCAGACGTCCATTCCCCTCGCGGCCGGCGAGCGCATGTACTCCCGCTTCGAGTTCAAGCATGTGCTTGAGCGCGGCGGCATCGCCATCGTGCAGCCCGACCTGTCGCACGCCGGCGGCATCACCGAATGCGTGCGGATCGCGGCCATGGCGGAAGCCTACGACGTGGCCTTTGCCCCGCATTGCCCGCTCGGCCCGATCGCGCTCGCGTCGTGCCTGCACGTGGACTTCGTCAGCTGGAATGCCACGCTGCAGGAACAGAGCATGGGCATCCACTACAACCGCGGCGGCGAGGTGCTGGATTACCTGCTCAACAAGGAAGCGCTGGCGCTGGACGATGGCGGCTACGCGAAGCCGTTCACCGCGCCCGGCCTCGGCATCGAGGTGAACGAGGAACTGGTGATCGAACGCAGCCGCGACGCGGCGGATTGGCGAAATCCGCTGTGGCGGCATCCGGATGGTTCTGTCGCCGAGTGGTGATCCGGCACCTTGCCCGCTGCCGCGGGATCGCCGCTGAAGCGGCTCCCACAGGGGAGTCGCAAGCTTTGTGTGGGAGCCGCTTCAGCGGCGATCCGGTCAGGCGATAACCCGCACTTCGCCCGGTTCCAGTCCATCCAGTCGGTACTCACCGATCGCCTCGCGGATCAGGCGCAGCGTGGGCAAACCCACCGCTGCCGTCATCCGCCGCACCTGCCGGTTCCGGCCTTCGCGCAGCACGATACGCAGCCACGCGTCGGGCACCGTCTTGCGGAAGCGCACCGGCGGATCGCGTGGCCATAGCCAGTCGGGCTCGTCGATCGCCTCGACGCCCGCCGGCAGTGTCGGCCCATCCTTGAGCAGTACACCGCGACGCAGGCGCTCGAGGGCTTCCTCAGTGGGCGTGCCTTCGACCTGCACCACATACGTCTTCGGTTGCTTGTGCTTCGGATCGGCAAGCCGGTGCTGCAACGCGCCGTCGTCAGTCAGCAGCAACAGCCCCTCGCTGTCCTGGTCGAGGCGGCCGGCCGCGTAAACGCCCTTCTGCGGTACGACATCGGCGAGCGTGCGCCGGCCGGCCTCACCGGTGAACTGGCACAGCACACCGAAGGGCTTGTTCAACGCGACCAGCATTCAGCGACACCTCTCCGCGCCGCGCCAAGGCGCGACGCGGCCCAGCGACGTTCGCATCACTTCGCGGCGGCGGGCTTCACGAAGCGAAGGGTCATGCGGTCGGATTCGCCGATGGCCGCGTACTTCGCCTTGTCCTGCTCGCCCAGTTCATACGAGGGTGGGAGGGTCCAGACGCCCTTCGGATGATCGTGGTTGTCCTTCGGGTTGGCGTTGACCTCGCTCTGCCCGTCGAGCTTGAAGCCCGCGTCGGTCGCCAGCTTGATCACGTAGTCCGTCGGCAGGTAACCCGTGTTCACCACCTGGTCGAGCGTCTTGCCCTTGTCGGCGCGATGGTCTTCCACGCCCAGTACGCCGCCGGGCTTCAACACCTTGTAGAACGCCTTGAACATGGCTTCGGCGTTGCCGTCGGCCGCCCAGTTGTGCACGTTGCGGAAGGTCAGCACCATGTCGGCGGAGCCATCGGGGCCGAGGTTCGGCTTCTTGTCGTCGAACTCGACGAATTTCGCCTTGCCGTAATGCGCCTGGTCGAAACCGAACTTGTTCTTCAGGGCCACGGCGCTCTTCGAACCCGGAGGAACCGCGGCGATGTACTGGCCGTTGGCATTGAGGAACGGGGCGAGGATCTCGGTGAACCAGCCGCCCGACGGCCAGATCTCGATCACGGTCATGTCGGGACGGATGCCGAAGAAGGTGAGCGTCTGTGCCGGATGGCGGTACGGGTCGCGGGCCTTGTTCTTTTCCGAGCGCCAGCTGCCGTCCACCGCCTGCTGGAGCTGGGCCGATGCCACCTGCCCGGCACTGGCGGGCGGCGTGGCCTGCGCCGGCTGGTCGATGTCGTACGCGACGGCCGCGACGGAGGCCACGAGGCCGACCAGGTTGGCAACGATGAACTTCTGCATGAACTTCTTCATGGCGACGCCGCTTCCGATGGGGGGATGGACGGGAAGGCTAGCACGATGGCCCGCCCCATCTTGAGATAACGCATACACTTCCTTGAGCATCATCGTTGCCCCACGTCCCCAGGGAAGCCCTCCATGTTCCTGAGCCAAGCCCGTCCACTGGCCGGCGCCATTTGTCTCGTGCTTTTTTGCGCACCGGCCGCGGCGCAGGATGCTCGACTGGCACCCGTTGTCGTAACGGCAACGCGCACCGAGCAGTCGCCCTACGACATCCCCGCCGCCATCGACGTAGCGGCCACCCCGCCGGACGGCTCCCTCGACGTGAACCTCTCGGAGCGGGTGCAGGCCATCCCGGGCATCGTGGCGCGCGACAGGCAGAACTATGCCCAGGATGCGCAGGTGTCGATCCGCGGGTTCGGGGCGCGCTCCACCTTCGGCATCCGCGGTGTGCGGCTCTACACCGACGGCATCCCTGCCAGCATGCCCGACGGACAGGGCCAGGTGTCGCACTTCAACCTGGATTCGGCCGATCGGGTGGAAGTGCTCCGCGGGCCATTTTCAGCGCTCTACGGCAATGCCTCCGGCGGTGTCGTGCAGGTGTTCACCGCCGACGGCACCGAGCCGCCGGAACTCCGTTTCGGCGTCGCCGGCGGCAGCAACGGCAACTTGAGGGCCTCGGTGAACGCCAGGGGCGTGGATGGCCCTGTCGATTACAACGTCGACTTCACTCACTTCCGGACCAGCGGCTACCGCGACCACAGCGCCGCACGGCGGGAATCGGGCAACGCCAAGATCGGCTGGAAGATCGACGACGATGCGAAGCTGACCCTGGTGGTGAACACCCTCGACGTGCCGGATGCACAGGACCCGCTCGGCCTCACGCGCGCGCAATACAAGGCCGACCCACGCCAGGTAGCCAGCGCGGCGAACACGTTCGACACGCGCAAGTCGGCGGACCAGCAGCAGGCCGGCCTCATTTACGACCAGCGTATCGACGACGCCAACAGCCTCCGTGTGATGGGTTACTACGGCCAGCGCGGCATTACCCAGTATTTGTCGATCCCTGTCTCCACGCAGGTCTCCCAGGCCGGCAATTCCGGTGGCGTGGTGGACCTGGCGAACGAATACGGTGGAGGCGATGTCCGTTGGACATGGCGCGACACGCTCGCAGGACGTCCGTTCGAACTGGCCGCCGGTGTTGCGTACGACAACCAGGAACAGCATCGGCAGGGCTACGAGAACTTCGTGGGCGACACGCTGGGCGTGCGTGGCGCGAAGCGCCGCGACGAAATCGACCGTGTGTTCGACTTCGACCAGTACGCGCAAGCCACCTGGCGCGTGGCCGAGGACTGGACCCTGATGGGTGGTGCGCGGCACAGTGAAGTCCGTTTCCGTTCGAGCGACCGCTACGTCGCGCGGGGAAATCCAGACGACAGCGGCACGGTGCGGTATTCGGCCACGACGCCCGTCTTCGGCGTGCTGTGGCGCGCGGCACCGTGGATGCACGTCTACGCGAACTGGGGACGCGGCTTCGAGACGCCGACGTTCTCCGAGTTGGGATACCGGGCGGATCGCGGCCCAGGCCTTGCCTTCGACCTCAAGCCGTCGCATTCGCACAACGCGGAAGCCGGCCTGAAGCTGCGGCCCTCCGAAGGGATGGAGGCGGGCCTTGCCGTCTTCCGCGCCGACAGCGACGACGAACTGGCCGTGGCGACAAACCTCGGCGGCCGTACCACCTACCAGAACATTGCGCGCTCGCGCCGCCAGGGCATCGAGGCGTCGTTCAAGGACGAGCTGGCGAAGGGCCTGAACCTGATCGCGTCGTACACCCATTTGCAGGCCAGCTTCCGCACGCCCTTCCTGACCTGCGTCTCGGCGGGTTGCCCCGCGCCGGACACCCCGGTGCAGGCCGGCACCCGCATTCCCGGCGTCCCGCGTTCCATCGGCTATGCCGCGCTACGTTACGGCGCCACGAAGGGATGGCAGGCGGGCGTCGACGTGAGCGCGATGGGTGCGACGTCGGTGAACGACCTCGGTACCGAATCCGCGCCGGGCTACGCGTTGTTCGGACTTTCGGGCGGCTACGTGTTCGACGACGGTCCCTGGCGCGTGAATACGTTCGCGCGCGTGGACAACCTCGCCGACCGGCACGTCGTGGGCTCGGTGATCGTCAACGACGGGAACGGGCGATATTACGAACCCGCGCCGGGGCGAAGCTTCCTCGTCGGTGTCGATGTCCGCTGGCGGTGAGGCGAGGTAAGTGTGGGAGCCGCTTCAGCGGCGATCCCGCGGCAGCGGGCAACGTTGCCGCGAGCACCCATCGCCGCTGAAGCGGCTCCCACAGATCAGCCCGAGATGGCCAGGCGTTCCGAGCGGTACATCCACGCGGTGGCCCACACCGCCAGCACCGCGGCCACGAAACCGCCGGCAAGGCAGAGGCCCATCTGCCAGCCGGGTACGCCGTCGCCACGCAGCAACTGCACGATGCCGAGGTTCTGCCCCAGCAGCGGCACCGCGTACATCCACGGCTCGGCACGCACAGGAATGACGGAAAGCAGCGCGCTGGGCAGCACCGGCACGATCATCAGGATCGACAGGTAGGTCTGTGCCTCGCGATAGCTCTTCGCGAAGGCGGATACCAGCGACTGCAACGCGGCAAGCAGCAGGATCAGTGGCAGCATCAGCAACACCACCTGCGCCCCGAAGCGAAAGCCGAGGTCGAGCGCGATGCCCAGCTTGTCCGTGGGAATGAACCAGGGCGCGGTGGCGAAGGCGGCCACGCTGAGCAGCAGGCTCACCACCGAAAAGCTGCAGATGGCGCCGAGCTTGCCGGCGAGGATCTTCCAACGCGACACCGGATTCACGAACAGGGGCTCCAGCGACTGCCGTTCGCGCTCGCCTGCCGTGAGGTCGATGGCGAGGTACATGCCGCCGAGGAACACGGTGAGCACGAAGAAGTAAGGCAGGAACGAGAACATCAGCGCGGAGCGCGACTGCGACGTGGCCTGGTCGCGCTCGGCCACCTGCACCGGCCACGCCGTGGTGGGCGACATGCCGCGCGCGATGAGCCGCATGGCGCCCTCGCGCTTGCCGTACCCTTCGACCGCGTTGCGCACACGCATGATCGGGGTCGATGCATCGCGCCGCGACGAGTCGTAGATCAGCTCCACCTGGACGGCCTGACCCTTGCTCCACGCCGTGGCGTAGTCGGGCGAGATGCGCACGACCACGTCGGCGCGTTGCTCGCGCACCGCCGTTTCCGCATCGGCGAGCGCCGGCGCCGCATCGATGCCGGCGCTGCGCAGCGCGCCGACGAGGTTGGGTGCCAGTTCGGCCCCGATGACGGGCACGGACAGCGGCCTGTCCGACTTCGCCAGCTGCTGGTTGATCATGATGTTCATCAGCATGATGAACATCACCGGCCCCAGCAGCGGACCGGTGATCAACGCGTTGATCAGCGTGCGCCGGTCACGCAGGTTCTCGCGCACTTCCTTCCAGTAGACGGTGCTGAACGCGCTCATGCGGCGAGGCCCTCGTCGGTTCCGATGATTTTCACGAAGGCGTCCTCGAGCGTGGTTTCGCCCGTCTGCGCCAGGAGCGCATCCGGTGCCTCGTCCGCCACGACGCGGCCGTGGGCGATCACCACGATGCGATCGCACAGCGCCGCCACCTCCTGCATGATGTGGCTGGAGAACAGCACGCAGCGGCCCTCGTCCTTCAGGCGGCGCATGAAATGGCGCATCGCGCGGGTAGCCATCACGTCCAGGCCGTTGGTCGGCTCGTCCAGCAGCACGTTGCGCGGGTCGTGCACCAGCGCACGGGCGATAGCCGTCTTCACCCGCTGTCCCTGCGAGAAACCCTCGGTGCGGCGGCCGGCGATGTCGCGCATCTCCAGCGCGTCGATCAGCGCTTCGCGACGCTCGCGCAGCAAGCCGGCGGGCACGCCGTGCAGCCGGCCGAAGTAGTCGATGTTCTCCGCCGCGGTCAGCCGCTTGTAGAGGCCGCGCGCATCCGGCAGCACGCCGAGCTGCCGCCGCACGGCGAGGGGATCGGCGGCGGCGTCCACGCCGTCGACGAGCACCTGGCCCGTATCGGGTGTCATCAGCGTGTACAGCATGCGCAACGTGGTGGTCTTGCCGGCGCCGTTGGGCCCGAGCAGCCCGGTGATCTCGCCGTCGCGCGCGGTGAAGCTCACGCCGTTCACGGCGCGCACGTCGCCGAAGGCCTTGTGCAGATCCCTGACCTCGATCATGGGGTGGCTCCGTTGAATCCGACGAAGACAGGCAGCGGCGCGAGGCGGTCCAGACAGCTTGCGTCCAGCCCCTTCGCGTCGGCCTTGTCGATGAAATGGTCCAGCAGGCGCGGCATGCAGCCGCGCGCCACCACGTTGTGGCCTTGCCCCTTCAGCACGAAGTGGCGCCCGTTGGGCAGGCCTTTCAGAACCTCGTCGCCATAGCGCGGCGGGGTCACGGGATCGAACTCGCCGGACATGAGCAGCGCGGGTACGTCGCTCTTCAGCGGCTGGTGGAAGTCCGCGGGACGCGCGCCGTGCGGCCAGACCGAACAGGCCGTGCGGAACGCCTCGATCATGGTGTCGCCGAGGATGGTGTCCTTGTCTTCCGGCCGCGACCGCAGCAGGTCCGCGTCTTCCGAACAGATCACCGAATACTGCATGCCGCCGTCCATGGTGTCGCCCAGGTCGCCGGTGAGCAGCTTGGCCTGGCCGAGCAACGGGCCCACGTCGCCATGCGCGGCGGCGTCGATGGACAACGGCAGCAGCGCCGCGGTTTCCGGCGAGTACGCGAACATCCGCACCACGGTCGCCAGGGAGTATTCGCTGAGCACGCGCTGCACCGAGGCGTAGTTCTGCGGATCGCGGAAGCTGACCTTGTGCGGATTGGCACGCAGCGCGTCGCGAAGCTGGTAGAGGGTCTGGTAGGGATCGCTGAAACGGGCGCGGCAGGTCTCGTCGGCATGGCAACGGGCGAACTGCGCCTTGAGCGCGGCGTCTAGGTTTACCGCGAAGTCCTCGCCGAGGATCAGGCTGTTCGGCGCGATACCGTCGAGCACGAGCGTGCGCAGGCCATCCGGATGACGCATGGCGTATTGCTGCGCCACGCGCGTGCCGTAAGACACACTCAGCAGGTCGAAGCGTGGCGAGCCCAGCGCGCGCCGGGCGTCCTCGAGATCGGCGACAGCGTCAGTGGTGGTGTAGAAGCGGACGTCGGCATCTTTCGAGAGACGATCCAGGCAGGCCTGGGTTTCCTTCCGCACCGCCCCGGCGTCGAAGCCGCTTTCGTCCTCGACGCCACCGGGCGCGCCCGGCTCGTCGTCGCGGCAACTCAGCGGATGCGATCCGCCCGTGCCGCGCTGGTCGAGCAACAGCACATGGCGATGCGCGAGCAGCGGGGCCAGCGCGGGAGCGATCGACGGATAGCTCTCCGCCGCGGACTGCCCCGGGCCACCGGCAATGAAAGCGACCATGTCGGATGCGGCTACCTGCGCGCTGCTGCGCAACACCGCCAGGCGAAGGGACAGCTTGCGTCCGTTCGGCTGCGCCCTGTCCTCCGGTACCTCGAACGGCGCGCACCAGGCGGCGGTCGAGAGGCCGGAATGTGGCTGCGTGAGTTCGCAGGGGCGAAGTTCGAGCGAGCCCAGCTTCCAGACGCGCGGCGGTGCCGGCTTCGTTGCGGCGAGGGGCGGTGCGGCCGTCGCGGTGTCTTCGCCGCCATGCCGTGTCCACTGCCGCGCGGCGAAGCCGGCAGCCAGGATGACGACAATGATGGCGATCCGTGGCATTCGTTTCATGCCTGCTCCCCGGGAGTGAAGATGGATTCGATAGGCAGTTCGAACAACCTGGCGATCTTGAAGGCCAGCGGCAGGCTGGGATCGTACTTCCCTGTCTCGATCGCATTGACGGTCTGCCGGGAGACATCGAGCTTGTCGCCCAGGTCGGCCTGCGACCATCCCAGCAAGGTACGCAATTCGCGGACTCGGTTGTTCATCGTGCGCGGTAGTACCAGCGGAGCGCGCACTTGGCCACGCCGAAGCTGGCCATGAGCGCCGGGAGTACCCAGATCGCGACGGATTCCGCCGAAGGTGGCGCGATCACCTTCGCATTGAGCAACATCCCGTAGGTGAAGAAGCCAAAGCCGCCGACGGCACCGCCGATGGCGATGGCTTCGAGATCGATACGCCGCTCGAACTCGTCCTGGTCGCGGATCACGCGCACCATCGCCCGGATGACAAAAGCGATAGGCAGGATCGGCAACAGCGTGACGATCGTGCGCACCATGGTGCCTTCCAGGGTCTTCAACCAGCTGACCGACAGGACGATCAGGACGACATAGGCGAACATCGCCGGAAAGAATTCGCGCAGGTAGCGCTTGTGCACGGTACGCATGACCACCCCTGTGATTGAGCCTGAGCGAGCCATGTCAAGCTCGCTTTACATCATCCTGGGGCAGGCTGCCGCTTATGTCAAGCGTCCTTTACATCGCATTAGAACGTTTTCGCCACCCCGAGGCGCGCGCTGCGCCCTGACTCTGCGCCCTTTCCCCTGCCCAGGTCGATCGTGGTGTCGGCATGCGCGGTCCAGCGCGAACCCAGCTCGAAGAAGGCCCCGGCAGCGGCCGCCACAGAACGCCCGGCTCGCGCCGTGGGAAGGCGCTGTCCACCCGAGCGCACGTGCGCGCTGGCATCGCGAGCCATGCCATAGCGAACATCCAGATAGGGAGACCATGCGCGAAGCATGCGACCCTCGGGGCGGAACGATACGGATGCCCTGGCTCCGGCACGGAGCGTGATGCGGCGAGGTGTGCCCATCGACACGTCGATGCCGTCGCCGTCTCGCATGCGTGCGGCGCGGAGGCGTTGCCACAGGATCGAGGCGCCAGGTTCGATGAGCACGCTCGCCGCTGGCCGCCAGCGAAACGCGGAAGACACCATCGCCTCGTCGGTGGTCGCGCGCATGCGCGGCAGCACCTGTCCCCGCGATGGCGTATGCACATCGACGCGATAGCGGGTATGGGCATACGACGATGCGATGTTCCATCCCCCTTCGCTGGCGAGCGATGCGTGCCATGCGGCGCCTCGCGCCACCGCGCGCAGGTCGCTCCGACCGTCCACGGCCCGCGGCGTGGCCCGCGTCGTGCCCGTGGAAAGTGCGGCGCCGGTACGCAGCGTCGTATCGCCGGTGCGGTGAACGAGCAGGTCGCCCGCCACCTGCAGCCCGCGATCGGCGCGGCGGTAATCGATACCGTAGGCGGCGTGCGGCATGCCGCTGCGGTACGTGGCGTCGCCGCCGAAAGCACGTACGCGAAGGGCCGGCGCGTCCGAGGGAGAGACATCGACGGGATGCAACGCCTCGATGGCGGCGCGACCATAGCCGAACAGCGCGTGGCCGAGCACGAGATAGGCGGGTACCTGCGGCACCAGCGCGGCGCGTGTCGCCGCGGCGTTGCGCACGCTTTGCAGCCGGTAGTCCCAGAATCCGCCGTTTCCCTCGACGAGCCGTTGCGCCGGGTCGCTCTCTCCCGGCCCGTAGGCGTGCAGCCGATATTGCCACGGACCCACGGCGACGTAGTCGCCAGCGAGATGGAAGGATCCGACGTCCGCCGTTCCACCAACCTGCACGACACTGATGCCGTCGCGCGGCCCGTTCACGCCGCCGCGGCCGGCGGTGTCGGCGCCTTGTCCGCCCGCATGGAACACATGCAGCGTGGTGCGTCCTGTGGCGTCGCCACTGACGAGCAGGCGATCCGTCGCCTGTCGCCGCAGTGCGCCGCCCGCGTCCAGGCGGGTACCCAGGGACACACCGGCGGCACCGGTGTCCGCGTGCCAGGAACCGACGCGCAGTGTGCCGAAGGCGGAATGCCCGCCACCGACATCGATGTGCCCGCCACGCTCGAGCCGAATGGAGTCCACGTCGCTGTCGCCCGTGAGTGCCCATGTCGACCTTTCAAGCGCCAGCGTGCCCAATCGATCGGCCCGACCGCGCCATGCAGCGTCCACGAAGCGCAGGTCCAGGCTGCCGGTGCCGCCGCGCACGATATCGCCGTCGATGCGGCCGCCGGTGGCATCGATCGTCAGGCCGGATGCGCCAGTCTCGATCCGGCCATGGACACGCGAGTGCTCCAGGCGGACGACGGCGGCGCCTTCGCCTCGCGCAGGCGTGCGGATGGCGTAGCCGCCCGTTGCTTCGAGCAGGCTCTCGCGCAAGCTCGCCTGGCCACTGTCGATAGCGAGCGCTGTCGCACCGTCCGCCGCGAGCACGTGGCTGCGCACGGCCGAGATGCGCGAGTCGCCGGCGAGAGACAGTGTCGTGCCGTGGCGGCCTTCGCTCCGCAGGCGCGCGCCGTCGAATGCGAACTCGCTCTCGCGCCGCGCCATGATCGCAATGCCCGGCCCGTCCGATACCTCCACGCGGGTGGCCGTCAGGTCGACACGGGCCTTGCCCTGTGCTTGCACGCCGATACCCCAGAGCCCGCTCACCCTCACCTCGCTGGTATCGAGCGAAAGCCCGCCACCGTCCGAAACGAACACGCCGTATGCGCGCTGGCCGCGCGTGCCGCCGCCGTCGTTGAGGAAACGGGAACCTTCGGCATCGAGCGTCGCATGCGCCTCCACGTGTACGGCCATCGTGCCAGGGCCCGCCGCGCGCAAGGTGTCGCCAGGATCGAGCGATTCAGCAGTTTCGCTTTCTACGAGAAGACGCGCGGAATGCGATGAAGCGAAGGCAGGTGTCGCCAGGACGGCGGCGATCGCCATGGCGATCGCGCCGCATGCCGGGGTAGTCGTGACCATGCCGCGTTCCTTGCTCTGCGATTGGAGCAGGAAACGTTAGCCACGGCCGCAGAACGCGTATGTCGGACGAAGGAATCAATCCTCGTCGCGAGACCAGCCGCCGCGCTTCGGCTTGCCGCCGGGTTTGGGCCCGGCCTTGCGCTTCAGGCGCGCCTCGAGCGTGGCTGCCTGCTCCTCGCGCTCGTCGTGCAGCTTGAGGTAATTGCGCCAGCGCTGCGGCGACAGTTCCCCGGATGCGAGTGCCGCCTGGATCGCGCAACCGGGCTCGTTGCCGTGGCTGCAATCGGCGAAGCGGCATTGCGCGGCGAGCGCCTCGATGTCGGCGAACAGGTCGAGGTTTTCCTCACCGGTGAGTTTCAGTTCGCGCATGCCCGGCGTGTCGATGAGGCAGCCGCCGGACGGCAGGCTGAGCAACGCACGGTGGGTGGTGGTATGGCGGCCGCGGCTGTCGTGCGTGCGCACCGCACCGGTGGCCATGCGCTCCTCGCCCAGCAGCGTGTTGGTGAGCGTGGACTTGCCCGCGCCGGACGAACCGACCAGCACGGCACTCATGCCGGGGCCGAGGTAAGGCGCGAGGAGGGCGACCGTGGCGGGGTCTTTCGCGTTGATGGCATGAACCGCGGCGTCCGTTGGCAAACGTGGAACGAGCGCGGCGATCGCGCCGTCGATGTCCACGTCGGTGTCCGCCTTCCCCAGCAGCACCACCGGCCTTGCGCCCGATCCTTCCACCAGGGTGAGGTAGCGCTCGATGCGCGACGGATTGAAGTCGCCGTCCAGGCCGGTCAGCACCAGCACGTAGTCGATGTTCGTGGCGATGATCTGCCGCTCGTAGCGCTCGCCGGCCGCGGCGCGGGTGAGCACCGAGCGACGCGGCAGCACGGCTTCGATCACCGGATGGCTAGCGTGGTCGAGGAAGACGAAGTCGCCCACCGCCGGCCGCAGCGATGGGTCGAGCCCCCGCTTGAGGAACGGGCCCGCGGGCTGTGCGTTGAAGGCCGTCGACCCGTCATGCACCTCGTAGCCGGCGCGATGCTGGGCCACCACGCGCGCGAGGCGGCGTGGATCGTCAGGCAAGGCAGCGTCGCGCCAGCCGATGTGGCGCAGGCGCGCCAGGTCGGGGGTGTCGGTCAACATGGGAGGCTCATGACGCGATTATGCCCGGTCGCGGCCTCGTGGTGACGCTGCTAGGATCGGGGCACGAACGCCGGGAAGGGCCCGGCGCAGCCAGTGGATGCACGACGTGTCACCGATCAAGCCCAGCGCGCATCTCGCGGAAGTGCGCTACGAAATCCGCGGGGCGCTCACCCGCCGCGCACGCGACATGGAAGCGGCCGGCCAGCCCATCATCAAGCTCAACATCGGCAATCCCGGCCGTTACGGCTTCACCACGCCGCCGCACCTGCGCGAGGCCATCGGCGCGCACCTGATCGACAGCGAGGCTTACGGCCACGAACAAGGCCTGGAAGAAGCCCGCGAAGCCATCGTGGCCCAGCAGCGCGCGCGTGGGGCCAGCCACGTGGACGCCGAGCGCGTTTTCATCGGCAATGGCGTCAGCGAGCTGATCGACATCTCGCTGCGCGCCTTGCTCCAGCCGGGCGACGAAGTGCTGCTCCCCAGCCCTGACTACCCCCTGTGGAGCGCGGCGACGATCCTCAACGACGGCAGCCCGCGCTACTACCGCTGCCCCGCGGCGAACGGCCACCTTCCCGATCCCGATGAAATCGACGCCCTCGTCGGACCGCGCACGCGCGCCCTCGTGCTCATCAATCCGAACAATCCCACCGGTGCCGTCTATCCGGCGGCGCTCCTGGAACGCATCGTGGAGGTCGCGCGCCGGCACGGCCTGTTGCTGCTCTGCGACGAGATCTACGACGAGATCCTCTACGACGGCGCTCCGTTCCAGCCGCTTGCCGCCGTCGCCGGCGACCATCCGTGCGTAAGCTTCGGCGGCTTGTCCAAGGTGCACAGGGCCTGCGGTTATCGCGTGGGCTGGATGAGCCTTTCCGGCGACCCCGCACGCACCGCCGAATACCGCGACGCGTTGCAGCTGCTTGCCGCGCTGCGCCTGTGCGCGAACGTCACCGCACAGTGGGCCGTGCGCCCCGCCCTGCTCGACAAGCCGACCATCGGCGAACTCACGGCACCCGGCGGCCGCCTGCATGAAGCCCGCCGTATCGTACTGGAAGGCGTGGCGGCAAGTCCGTTCCTCGACGTGGTGGCGCCGGGCGGTGCCATCTACGCGTTCCCGCAGGTGCGGGCGGACGCCATCGCGCAGTTCGACGACACCGCCTTCGCGCTGCGCCTGCTGGAGGAGGAAAGCGTGCTGCTCGTTCCCGGCACCAGCTTCAACCTGTCCGCCAGCCGGCACCTGCGCCTTACGCTGCTGCCGGAGCCCGCGCAGCTCAGGGAAGTGTTCGTCCGTATCGATCGCGTGCTCGGCCGCATGGCCGCGGAAACGGCTCCTGCCGCCAGCGCGGTCGCCTGATCCATGGCGGCGACGTTCCTTGCCCTGGGCGACTCGTACACCATCGGCGAAGGCGTGGCGGAAGAAGGCCGCTGGCCCATGCAACTCGCGGCGCGGCTGCGCCAGCACGGCGTCGCCGTGGAAACGCCGTCGATCGTCGCCACCACCGGCTGGACCACCGACGAACTCTCGGCGGCGATGGATGCCGCCGCGCTGCTTCCCCGCTACGACCTCGTCACCCTGCTGATCGGTGTGAACAACCAGTATCGCGGGCGATCGGCGGCGGAGTACCGCGAGCAGTTCGTCGCCCTGCTCCACCGCGCCGTGGCGCTTGCCGGCGGTCCGCAGCGCGTGGTGGTCGTCTCCATTCCCGACTGGGGCGTCACGGCCTTCGCGGAAGGCCGCGACCGGACAGCGATCGCCCGCGACATCGACGCGTTCAACGCGGTCGCCCACGACGAAACCCTGCGCATGCGAGCGCGCTGGGCGGACGTGACGCCGGCCTCGCGCGAAGCCGGCGCGAAGCCCGGGATGCTGGTGGACGACGGGCTTCATCCCTCTGCCGCGCAGTATGCCAACTGGACGGATACCATCCTGCCCGAAGCCGAGGCCGCGCTGTCCACGCTCCCGTAGGAGCCGCTATAGCGGCGAGAAGCCCACGAAGCGGTGTAGCCGCTAGTTAGCCCGAGGCAAAACCCTCGCCGCTATAGCGGCTCCTACAGGGCGGCTTCGCAATATCTTTGCAATGCGCGCGCCATGACGCGGTTACCTCGCGTCCCGACACTGACGACCCGGGACAACCCCGGGAACCGACGCCATGGCGAAGCTCACCTGCCGCAGCGCCTTCATCTCCGACGTGCACCTCGGCACGCCCGATTGCAAGGCTGCATACCTCCTCGACTTCCTTCGCAGCGTCGATTGCGAGCGGCTTTACCTCGTCGGCGACATCGTCGACCTGGAAGCGCTCGCCAAACGTCACTGGTGGCATCCGGACCACACCGCCGTTCTCGCGGAATTCGTCGCGATGGCGGCACGCGGTGTCGAAGTGGTCTACATCCCCGGCAACCACGATTGCCAGATGCGCGGCCTCGTCGGCTCCAGTATCGCGGGCGTCCGGGTTGAACTGGACGCCATCCACGAGGGCGCGGACGGCCGCCGCTACCGGGTGAGCCACGGCGACGAGTTCGACCCCGAACACGTGGGCCGGCGCTGGATCGCCTGGCTGGGCGACACCCTGCACCGCTTCATCTGCTGGGCCAACCGCCGCGTGCATGCCGTGCGCTCGCGCCTGGAGCTGCCCTACCTGCCGCTGTCGATCATCCTGAAGTCCCATGTGGGCGCCGCGTTGGCGTACATCCGCGACTACGAGCAGCGCGTGGCCCGCGACGCGGTCGAGCGCGGGCTGGACGGTCACATCTGCGGGCACATTCACTTCGGCCACGTGCGGCCGATGGACGGCATCCTGTACCTGAACGACGGCGACTGGGTGGAGCATTGCACCGCGCTCGTCGAGGACTTCACAGGCGCCATGGAACTCATCCATTGGACCGACCGCGTGACGCCCCTGGGACGCGCCAGCCGGGAGACTGTGCTGCCCTCGCCCGAGGCCGTGCTGGGCTTCGCCCCGCTGGCCGACTGCCGGGCCGACCTGTCGGGACTGCGGGGCGCCCGGGTGCCCGTGCCCGGTTGAATCCCGGGGGAACGGGCCCATGTGCGAGGGATGCCGGTAAAATGGCCCCTTTCCCTCCCGCGGTGAACCCCATGGCCCTCGATACACCTACCCGCGAGCGCATTGAAGCCCTGCTCGGCCAGCACGACGTCGTGCTGTTCATGAAGGGCACGCGCCAGCAGCCGATGTGCGGATTCTCCGCCGCGGCGATCAACACCCTGAACGACGTGGTTCCCACCTACCACACGGTGAACGTGCTGGAAGATCCCGAGATCCGCGAGGGCATCAAGGAATTTGGCCAGTGGCCCACCATTCCGCAGCTCTATGTGAAGGGCGAACTCGTGGGCGGCTCGGACATCATCCGCCAGATGTACACCAGCGGTGAGCTCTACACCCTGTTCGGCGCCCCGGCGCCGGACCGCACTCCGCCGGAAATCACCATCACCGAGAAGGCCGCCGAGGCCATCCGCGGCGGCATGGCGAACGCGCAGGGCATGGCACTGCACCTGGAGATCGGCCCGGACCACAGCGCGGGTTTCCAGCTCGCTCCCGCCGGCGACCACGACATCGTGACCGTCGCAAGCGGCATCGAAGTGCATTTCGACCCGGGCAGCGCGGCGCGCGCCAAGGGCATCGTCATCGACTGGGTTTCCACCGTGCAGGGCGAAGGCCTCAGCCTCAAGTTCCCCGGTGCCGTCGAGATCGGCTCGCTGAGCGTGCACGAGTTGAAGGCCAAGCTCGATGCCGGTGATGTGGTGCTGGTCGACACGCGCCAGGCACACCACCGCGCGGTGGTCGCACCCATCGACGGTGCGCGCATCCTGGAGAACGAAGGCTACGAGGCCCTGGCCCAGTTGCCGAAGGACACGCCCATCGCCTTCATCTGCAACGTCGGCGCCTCCAGCCGCGCCGCGGCCGAGCGTTTCGCGGCGCACGGCTTCACGCAGCTGTTCAATGTCGAAGGCGGCATGGATGCGTGGATGCGCGAAGTAGGCGCGTAAGCGCCCACCCTCCGCTACCGTACGGCCTCCGCCGCTTTCTCACCGCGCAGGCCACCGGCGCGGCCGGGGGACTGGGTGAGCGCGCTCTTGAACGCCGCAAGCGCCGGCCCCGGCAGCTTCTGCGCCAGCAGCAGTTCGCCGAGTTGTTCGCGCGCCGGGACGATAGGTCCCGGCGTTACCGGACGTTTCTCGACCCTGTCTTCCCGCTCGGCGGCGTCGGTCATCAGGGCCACAGCCGCCGAGGCGTCGCCGCTGGCTTGCGCGGCCCATGCCTTCACCTCGGAGGCGAGGACGCCGGTCTGTACTGACCAGTAGTCGTCGCCCGATGTCTTGAGTTGGGCCTCGATCTGGTCGAGGCGGGTTGCCTGGGAGCGGGCCTCGTCGGGATGGCCGGTGCGCGCGAGGCCGATCCCCTTGGCCCATACCGCAATGGCGACGACGGACGACGGAGCGCCCGTGGGTGGTGCTATCTCTGCCGCTTCGTTCCATCGCCCTTGCTCGACCACTTCGCGAATCGGCATGGCGGTCACCGGATAGGCGACCCCGAAGTCGTCCATGTCCAGGCCGCGCATGGTCTTCAGTTCGCCGATGACTTCTCGCGCCTCACGGTCGCGGCCGGTCTGCATATAGGCGTAAACGAGGTAATCCATGGCGTGCACCTGGCCCATGGTGTCGCCTCGCTCGTGCGCAGCCTTCTTCGAAGCAAGGTTGGACCGGATCGAATCGTCCCACAGTCCGAGCCGGGTGAAGATGTGCGACGGCATGTGCAACGCATGCGGCGCCGACGGCGCGATGCCCGCGTATTTTCTCGCCGCTGGCAGACCGCGTTGCGCCAGCTCGGCGCTGTCACAGGCATGAATCAGGTAGTGCGCGATGCCGGGATGATCGGGATGCGCGCGGAACAGCGGGTCGAGAATGGCGATGGCCTGCTTCTGCTTCGCGTGCGTCTTGTCGGTCATCGAAGCGTTGGACAGCAGGGCCACCGCGTAGAACACCTGCGCCTCGACGTCCTTGGGATTGTGGCGCGCGACACCGGCCATCGCCTGTTCGTAGGCGAGCGTGCGCTGCGCGGCCTTGACGTTGCCGCCTGCATAGAGCTGTCCGAGCGCCTGGATGTATGCCCGCTCGCGCGGCGACGCATTCGCCGCCAGGCGCGCCGCCGTCTTGGCTTCCGCCTGTCCGCGAGCGAAGGTTTCCGGCGGAAGAGCGGGCGACCACACCGGATGGAAGAAAACCATCGCGATGCCCCAATGACCCATGGCGCATGCCGGATCCTTCGCCACGACGTCCTCGAAGGCTTGGCCGGCCGCGGCATAGGCGAAGGAGTGCAGGAGGGCGACGCCGCGATCGAAGGGCTTCTGCACCGAGGGTGCGCAGGTGATGGGAAACGACACGTCGCCCAGCTTCTCGGGGACGCCATGGTCGTGCATCTCCTGGGCCTGGGCGGCAGATGCCACGAGTAGCGATACGGCGAGGATGCGCAGGAAACCGGTCATGCCAGACTCCGTTTGATGGGCGTCGCGTGCCCGCGGAACGTTGGAATGTACGCCTGTCCCGCACGCGTGCCCATCGGCAGGATGGCCGATGGCGCTTTCGGTCATTGCCGCGAGACGAGGACGATCAGGGTAGCGGCTTCCACGAGTTCGACCAGGGCGCCGGCCGTGTCGCCGGTAAAGCCTCCGAGCCTGCGCACGACGGCACGTCGCCATAGCCAGCCCATGGCGACGGCGGCGGCGAGTGCAAAGATGCCGGCCGCGCCGAAAATGAGCGACGTCGACGCGGCCAGCACGATCGCCACACGGCAGCCGGCCGCGGGCGCGCCTCGCAAGGGATCGCCGAGACCGCCGGCGCGCACGTAAGGCGTCGTCAGGAACCACGCGACGATCGCGGTACGGCCCAGCAACGGCGGCAACAACAGCAGCCACGGATCGGCCAGCGTCGCGAGTGCCGAGAACTTCAGCAGCAACACCAGCACGAGCGAGACGACGCCGGCCGGTCCGCTGCGCGGGTCCTTCATGATCGCCAGCGTGCGTGCACGATCGCCGAGGCCGCCGATCCAGGCGTCTGCGCTGTCGGCCAGGCCGTCGAGATGCAGCGCGCCGGTCAGGGCGACCCAGGCAACGAGCACGACGGCCGCCGCCGGAAGCGCGTGAAGCACGCCCGACAGCAGTGTTGCGGCTCCCACCAACAGCATGCCAAGCACGAGACCCACCAGGGGGTACCACTTGAGCGAACCGGCCAGCGTACCCGGCAGGGTTTCGATCCGGGGGACCGGGAGGCGCGTCAGGAAACCGAAGGCGATGGCGAGGCCCCGCATTACGTGGCCGACGCTTCAGGCGCGGTGGCGACGGACCGCCATGCGAGCGGATGCAGCGAGGCATGCGGCACGTCGATGCCCGCCATGTCGCCGAAATCGCGCCCTTCGGCGACGCAGCGCAGCAGGCGGATTGCGCCACCGTGCGTCACGACCAGCACGCGCGCCGTCGCCGCTTCCAGGGCAATGTCGTCGAGCGCTTCCGAGAGCCGTGCGCGAAACGCCGCGAACGTTTCGCCGCCCGGCGGTGGACAGGCGACCGGGTCACGCCAGAAATGCCCCAGTGCCTCGCCGTCGCGTTCCGCGATGGTCTCGATGGGCACGCCTTGCCATACGCCGAAATGGTATTCGACGAGTCGGGTATCCACGCGCAACGGCAGGCCGCGCCGTTCCGACAACTCCGTCGCGAAAGCCGCGCAACGCGAAAGCGACGACGACACCACGCGGTCCCATGTCGTCCCTTCCACCGCATCGCGCAACTGCCGCCAGCCGAGTTCCGACAGCGGATCGTCCAGTTGTCCGCGATAGCTGCGCTGGGCCGTGTCACCATGCCGCAACAGGTGGATGCTCATGCTTGGGACACTCCCGCTTCGGCAAACGTCGCCATCGAACCGTGCAGGGCGCAGGCGAGCCGCAGCAGCGGAACCGCCATTGCCGCGCCACTGGCTTCCCCGAGGCGTAGCTGCAGGTCGAGCAGGGGCTCGGCCGCCAATGCCTCGAGCACGCGCGCATGGCCACGCTCGTGCGAGCGGTGCGCGAAGATCAGCCATGGTCGCGCGTCGGGACGCAGCGCCACCGCGGCGAGAGCCGCCACGCTGGCAATGAAGCCGTCGACGACGACCGGCAAGCCGCGCTGCGCGGCGGCGACGAACGCACCAACGAGAGCCGCGATCTCGAATCCACCCAACCGGCGCAGCCGTTCGCGCGGTGTGGCGGCGTCCACATGCTGCTCCAGGGCCCGGGCAATCACGCGCGACTTGTGCGCAATGCCATCGGCATCGAGACCCGTACCCGCCCCGCTCAAGGCCTCCGGCGCCTCGCCGAGCAGCGCACACGCAAGCGCGGCGGCGGCGGTCGTATTGCCGATGCCCATTTCGCCGCCGATGTAGATGTCCGTACCCGCGGCGACCGCATCGGCGACGCTTGCGACACCCGCGGCCAATGCGGCATCGAGTTGCACCTCGGTCATCGCAGGTTCGATGCAGAAGTTGGCGGTGGAAGCGGCGACGACATGGCGGCGTACCCCAGGTATCTCGCCCGGATCGTTCACCGTGCCGAGGTTCACCACCTCGAGCGTGGCTTGCAGTTCGCGCGCAAGGACGGCGATCGCCGCACCGCCTCCCGCGAAGTTGCGCAGCATCTCGCCCGTTACCGCCTGCGGGAATGCCGAGATGCCTTCCGCCGCCACGCCATGGTCTGCCGCGAACACGGCGATGCGCACTCGCGTGGCCCATGGCCGCACGCTGCCTTGCAGGCCAGCGAGCTGGATCGCCAGCGTCTCGAGCCTGCCGAGGGAGCCCGGCGGCTTAGTGAGCGTTCCCTGCCGTGCCGCGGCGGCATCGGCGGCGGCCTGGTCCGGTACGCGGCAAGGCGCCGCGAGCCAGTCGTTCATGGAAGCGTTCCTTTGAGGGTGAGGGGCAAGCCCGCGGCGACGAACACGACGCGGTCGCACCGCTGCGCGAGGGCTTGGTGGAGACGTCCCGCTTCGTCGACGAAGCGGCGCGTGAGTTCGCCCAGCGGCGTGATGCCGAGGCCGACTTCGTTGCTTACGAAGCAGATCTCGCCGGGAAGCGTCGCGATCGCACTCAGCAGCGCGTCGCGCTCCGCGTCGAAGCGCGATGACTCCCGCATGCCGAGGAGATTGGAAAGCCACAAGGTGAGGCAATCGACAAGGAGGAAGCAATCGTCGCGCGCGTGGCGGATCAGCGTGTCGGCGAGCGCGAGCGGTTCTTCGACAAGGCCCCATGCCACCGGACGGCGCGATCGGTGGTGCGCGATGCGCGCGTCCATCTCGCCGTCGAGCGCCTGCGCGGTGGCGATGTAGAGCACGTCACGGCCGCTCTCGATGGCGAGACGTTCGGCCAGGGCGCTTTTTCCCGAGCGTGCGCCGCCGAGGATCAGGCTCAGCATGCCGACAGTCCGAAGAGCGTGGCGAGCATCGCGGTGTCCATATGGGCGTCGACGGTGTCGGCGAGACGATCGAGGGTGGCCTCGCGCAGGGCGTGGATGTCCAGCGGTGCCGCGCGGTCGAGGCCGGCTTCGCCGAGCAGGGCTGCAAGCGCTTCCGGTCGGTCGAAGAGGCCGTGCAGGTACGTGCCGAGCACGCGGCCGTCCTCGGACCGCGCGCCGTCGCTGCGGCCGTCGTCCAGTTGCACCGCAGGGCAACCCATGCCCGTCCCGGTGCTCACGCCGCAATGGATTTCGTAACCGGAGACCTCCGCCCCACCGGATGCAAGGCGGCCTCGGACGTTGCGCAGTTGTTTCGTCGGCGCCAGCGTCGTCTCAAGCTCGAGCAGGCCCAGGCCTTCCTCCGAACCGGCAGCGCCTTCGATGCCCTCGGGATCGTGCACGGCGCGGCCGAGCATCTGCATGCCGCCACAGATGCCTATCACCCTGCCGCCGTAACGAACGTGGCGAAGGATCGCCTTGTCCCAGCCTTGGGCGCGAAGCCATGCGAGATCCGCGCGCGTCGACTTGGAACCCGGCAGCACCACGAGGTCGCAGGCGGGAAACGTCTCTCCGGGGCCAACGAACAGACAGTCCACATCCGGATGCAGGCGCAGCGCGTCGAGGTCGGTGTGATTGCTGATGCGCGGCAGCGCCGGGACGGCCACGCGCAGGCGCGCGCCTTCTTTCGCTTCGCGGGACCGTGGCAGCGCATCCTCCGCCTCGAGCACCAGTCCGTGCAGGTAGGGAAGCACGCCGAGTACCGGCTTCCCGGTCTCCCGTTCGAGCCAGTCGAGTCCCGGCTGCAGCAGCGCGATGTCGCCGCGGAAGCGATTGACGACGAAGCCGACGATCCGCGCCCTCTCGCTCTCCGACAGCAGGGCCAGCGTGCCGACCAGGTGAGCGAAAACACCGCCGCGATCGATGTCGGCGACGAGGATCACCGGACAGTCGACCGCCTCCGCATAACCCATGTTGGCGATGTCGCGGTCGCGCAGGTTGATTTCCGCGGGGCTGCCCGCGCCCTCGACCACGACGGCGTCATACCGCTCGACCAGGCGGGCGTGTGAGGCCAGCACGGCGTCCATCGCCACGCGCTTGTACGCGTGGTAGCCCACGGCATCCATGTTCCCTACCGCGTGGCCATGCACGATCACTTGCGCGCCCGTGTCGCTGTTGGGCTTCAACAGCACGGGATTGAAATCGGTGTGCGGGGCGACGCCCGCCGCGTGCGCCTGCACGGCCTGCGCGCGGCCGATTTCGCCGCCGTCGACGGTCACGGCGGAATTGAGCGCCATGTTCTGCGGCTTGAACGGAGCGACGGCCACGCCACGGCGGCGCAGCCACCGGCAGAGAGCGGCCACGACGGTGCTCTTGCCGGCGTCCGAGGTACAGCCCTGAACCATGACGACGCGCGCGCTCATCCCAGCACCTCCGCGAGGGCGCGGTCGAGGCGCGAGAAGGCGGCGTCATCGCCAGGCAGGCCGAAGCGAAGGGCTTGCGGGTAATCGAAGTGGCGTACGAGGATAGCCTGCTCGGCCAGTGCGCGCTGCAGCGCGCGTGCCTCGGCATGCACGCAGTAATGGAAGAACTCGCAGCCACCGGCAGGCGACAGGCCATGCTTCGTCAGGAGTTTCGCCAGTCGCGACGAAGCCTCGCACAGCCACGCGCGCGCCGACGCATGCCACGCGTGGTCGGACAGCGCCTGCGCCACGACATGGCGTGTGGGACCCGTCAGCGTCCAGGGCCCAAGCGTTTCCGCCAATGCGTCGAGCAAACCGGGCCACGCGACGACGAAGCCGGCCCGCGCGCCGGCCAGCCCGAAGAACTTTCCGACCGAACGCAGCACGATGATTCCGTCGCACACGTGGGGTGCGAGACTCTGCTCCGGCCGCACGTCGATGAACGCCTCGTCCACGACGAGCCACGGCCTTTCTGTGGGAGCCGCTTCAGCGGCGATGGGGGCTTGCAGTGCCAGGAGGGATGCAATGTCCGCGGAGTCACCCGTCGGGTTGTTCGGACGGATCAGCACCACGACATCGAATTCGTCCACGCGAGCCAGCAGGCCGTCCATCGGCAACGTCGTCACGTCATGCCCTGCCAGCCGCCATGCGTGTGCATGTTCGGCGTATCCCGGCTCGACCACTGCCACGCGCGATCGCCCCCGCAGGCGCGGCAGCGCGGCAAGGGCCGCCTGCGAACCGGCGACGGGCAAGACATGTCGCGCGCCGTAGTAGGCGCGTGCCGATTCGGCCAGGGCATCGTCGTCTTCCGGCAAGCGATGCCAGGCCGAGGCGGGGATCGACGGCACGGGCCACGCATGCGGGCTCACTCCGGTGGAGAGATCCAGCCATGCCTCGCGCGGGATGCCATATTCGCGAACCGCGCGGCCGAGCCGACCGCCGTGCTCAAGCATGGGCCGCCACTCCGCCGGCGATCGCAGCCGCAACCGCAACCCACGCAACGACGCCGCGGTCCACGAGCCTTAGCGCCCGCACGATATCGTTTCCATCGGGTGGATCGCCTTCGCCAAGGTCGGGCCGTGCTTCCCACCGGCCGTGGTACGGCGCGGCGCCACCCAGCCGCACGTCGAGCGCACCCGCGCCCGCCGCCATCACCGGGCCGGCATTGGGGCTGTCCCACGATGGTGCCTGCTTGCGCCAGCAACGAATGCCTGTCGTGAAGTGGCCCATGCACGCATAGGTGAATGCCGTAAGACGCGCCGGCACATAACCGAGCACATCGTCCGCGCGCGCGGCCGCCCAACCGAAGCGCTCATAGCGTGGCGTGCGGTAACCCCACATCGCATCCAAAGTGTTGGCCAGCCGAAAAAGCAGCACGCCGGGGCCGCCCAGCAGCGCGAACCAGAACAACGCGCCGAATACCGCATCGTGTCCGTTTTCGAGCACGGATTCCGTCGCGGCGGCGGCGACCTTCGTGACATCGAGCGCTTCGGTATCGCGACTCACCATACGACCCACCGCACACCGCGCGGCATCGAGGTCACCATCGGCCAGCGCTTGCGCCACCGGCCGCGCATGATCGCCGAGGCTGCGCCGGCCGAGGGCGAAATAGGCCGCCAGTACGTCGATCGCAAAGACCGCGGCCGCGGGCAATGCAGAGCGCAGCAGGCAGAACAACGTCACGGGAACGAGTACGGCCACACCCCATGCAAGGACACCGGCACCGCGCGCATCGGCGTAAAGCCGTTGTTCCAGCGCAATGGCGAAACGACCGAATCCGATCAGCGGGTGGTAACGGCGCGGTTCGCCCAGGATCGCGTCCAGCAAGAGCGCCGCGAGCATTCCCAGCGCTATCGTCATGGCAGGAAGAGGCGCGAGGCGGCGTCTGCGTTCGATGGAAAGTAGAAGTGCACGAAGCTCGCCGTCATGCGACCGCGCCGATACACGCTTTCCGCCGTGGGTCCGCCGTGCGGATTCGTGGCCACGGCCAGGGGCTCGGCATGCACGTCGGCTTTTGCGTAGTGGAAAGAGTGGCCCCGCAGTGTGCCTTCGGGAAGCCGTACTTCCTGCATGCCTAGCGCGGCCATGCGCGGTTGCATCTTCGCGTTGCCCGGCAGCAGACCGGCCATCGCGCCCTGGCGGCCGTCGCGATCGGCCAGGCTGTCCAGCGCATAGAGCAAACCGCCGCATTCGGCTAGCAAGGGTTTCCCGGCCGCGACATGCGCGTGCAGGTCGCGGCGCAGCCCCTGGCCGTTCTCGAGTGCGCCGATGTGCAGTTCAGGATAGCCGCCTGGCAGCCACACGGCATCGCATGCAGGCAAGGACTCACCGGCGACCGGCGAGAAGAACGCCAGCGACGCGCCAGCCGCGCGCAGAGTGTCGAGGTTGGCCGGATAGATGAAGGCGAACGCCGCATCGCGTGCTATGGCGATGCGTACTCCTTCAAGCAGGCGCTGGGACGTCGCGACCGGCGGTGCGGCGAACGCCACGGCCGGCGGAAGCACCCTCACGCCTTGCGCGATCCACGCATTCGCAAGTGCGTCCAGGCGAGCGTCGATATCTACCAGTTCGCCCGCCGCGACCAGGCCGAGGTACCGTTCCGGCAACGCCATGGCGGTATCGCGCGGCAGCGCCCCATACCAGTCGATGCCCGGGGGCAGGCTGTCGCGGAGCAGGCCGGCGTGATACGTGCTGCCAACGCGATTGGCGAGGACTCCGCTCAGCGACACATCCGTGCGATAGCCGGCGAGCCCATAGGCGAGCGCGCCGAAGGTCTGCGCCATGGCGCTGCCATCGATCACGGCCAGCACCGGAAGGCCGTGCGTGACCGCGAGATCGGCACTCGACGGCGATCCGTCGAACAGGCCCATGACGCCCTCGACCAGGATGAGGTCCGCTTCGCCGGCGGCCTCATACAGCCTGAGGCGCACGTCATCCTGGCCGCCCATCCAGGGATCGAGCTGGTACACCGGTGCACCGCTCGCACGCTCGAGGACCATCGGATCGAGGAAATCGGGACCCGTCTTGAACACGCGGACGCGGCGTCCCTGTCGCGAATGCGCGCGTGCCAGCGCCGCTGTGACACTCGTCTTGCCCTGCCCCGAGGCGGGAGCGGAAACGAGCAGCGCGGGGCAATGGCGGATCACAGCTCCACGCCCTTCTGTGCACGAATGCCCGCCTGGTAGGCGTGCTTGACCACGCGCATCTCGGTAACCGTATCGGCCGCCTCGACGAGGGCATCGGGCGCGCCGCGGCCGGTGACCACCACGTGCTGTCGTTCGGGTCGCGTGGCGAGCGCATGCAGCACACGGTCGAGCGGTATGTAGTTTTTCACGAGGGCGATATTCAGTTCGTCGAGCAGCACGAAGTCATATGACGCATCCCCCAGCATGCGCTCCGCCTGCCGCCACGCGGCCATGGCCGCTTCGATGTCGCGCGCCTTGTCCTGGGTTTCCCAGGTATAGCCCTCGCCCATCACGTGGTAGTCCAGCGGACCGTCCTCGAACATGCGGAAAAACGCCTCCTCGCCGGTGGAGAAACTGCCCTTGATGAACTGCACCACGCCGCAGCGGAAGCCGTGACCGAGCGACCGCGCCAGCATACCGAAGCCCGACGAACTCTTGCCCTTGCCGTTGCCGGTATTCACGACCAGTACGCCGCGATCGATCGTGGCCCGCGCGATGCGGCGGTCGATCAACTCCTTCTTGCGGCGCATGCGGTCGCGATGACGCGCGTCCTCGTCCATATCCTGCCACGGCGTGGTGCCGGTCATGCCCGCGCGGTCCGATCGTCTGCACGAGGCGCGAAACGGAACACCAGAGCCTGGACCACCTGCGCAACGAGGACATAGCCCGCCGCGGCACGGACGAACAACGGCGCCCACTGGGCGAAGCGTTGCACGTATTGCGTCACGTTGGGATCCGTGTAACGCCCGCCCAGCCAATAGAAAGCACCGTTCGACACCGCGTACGACAGCGTGGCACTCACCAGCAATCCGGCGAACACCAAGACATGCGATGCGAGGCTTCCGTCATAGCGCGGCGCAAGCAAGCGTCCGGCGTACCAGAGCACGGCATAGGCGAGAGGCAGGAACGAATACGCGATCGTGATGCAGAAGTCGCTCACCCCTGCATAGCTCACCGAATACCAGTCGATCAGCACCGCAAGGACGACGAAGCCAAGGAAGGCCAGGTGCTTGCGCAGATAAATACCGCCGAGGAAGAACAGCGCCATGGAGGCATCCGGCAGGTGCAGGGCATCGCCGAAGTGGTTGAAACGGGTCGCGATCATGATCATGGCGAAGATCGCGGCGACGGCGGTGAACATCGGGCGGGACAGAGGTTTCATGGCGGAATCTCCCAGGGTGGGCGGATCAGGAACGCGGCTGGTAGCGCAGCGTCAGCAGCCAGTTGCGGCCGGGCTGGTTGAAGTAGCGGGCGGTCTCGTAGTGGCGGTCGAACACGTTGTTCGCCGACAGCTCCACCTTCCAGGCATCCGCGAAGGCATAGGCGGCGCGCAGGTCGGTGAGGGCGTAACCGCCGAGGCGATTCGCATTCGCGGTGTCGTCGTAGCGATAGCTGAAGCCCGACACGCTCGCACCGAGACTCAAAGGACCGAAACTGCGGTCCACATCGATGTGCGCCGTGCGGCGCGCGCGGCGCGGAAGCAGGTTGCCGTGCGTCGGGCCGTCGCTCTCGTCCTCCGGTTGCAGCCATGTGGCGTTGCCCGACAGGCGCCAGTCGCCCAGCGTCGTATCCCCCGCCAGTTCGACGCCACGGATGCGCGATTGCGCGATGTTGTTCGCACCGCCAAAAGGGAAAAGCGGGCCGCTGAGGCTCGAATCGAAGACGATCAGGTTGTCGATCTTGTTCTGGAAAGCATTGACCGACCAGCTGCCCCAGCCCGGCGTGCCGCGCAGCCCGAGTTCCCAGTTGCGCGAGGTCTCGGGGCCAAGTTCCGGATTGCCGTACTCGGGGTAATACAGGTCGTTGAACGTGGGTGCCTTGAATGCCGTGCCGTAGCTGCCGGTTACGCGGAGGGTCTTCGTCAGCGCGTAGCCGTACTGGAGGCTGCCGGTGGTCTTGCCGCCGAACTGGCTGTTCTCGTCGCGACGCAGGCTGCCTTGCACGGAGCTGTCGCCGAATTCGCCCTGCCACTGCGCGAACAGCGCGTGGTTGCGGCGCGCGTCGACGAGGTAGTCGGTATTGCCGACCACGCGGTCACGCTGCCAGTCGAAGCCCAACGTGGTGAGCCCGGCGCCACCGGACACGCGGCCGATGTCCGCCTGGACCGAGGCGACATCGCGGTGCGTGTTGAAGGTATCGGCGTAGGTGCCGTCTTCGTAATCCGTGGAGAGATCTTCGCTGCGACCCAGGTTGGCTGTGACCACCACATCCTGTGCCGGCTTGTAACGCACCCGCCCGCCGAGTACCTGCGTTGCCGATTCGGCGAAGTTGCTGCTGGTGCCGTCGTAATGATTGCGGCCTTCGGTGCGCGTGGCGCTCGCGTCGGCGTCCCATTGCTCGTCGAAGCGCCAGCCGCCCTTCAGGGACAACGCGTTGTTGCGGTAGCCGTCCTTGTCCGGTTCGTACGTGAAGCAACCGCCGCCACGTGGACTGGGTTTGCCGCGACAGGCATTGATGCCGTCGGTCTGGTCGTGGCTGGCTTCCACCGAATACCAGCCCTGTGTACCACGGCCCGCGAAACCTGCGGAACCGCGCAAGGTGTCGTAACTGCCCACACCTACGGAGAAGTTCGGCACGAAGGCGCCTTGCGGGTGACGCGTGAAGATCTGGATGACGCCACCGAGTGCATCGGAGCCGTACAGGCTGGAGTACGGACCGCGCACGATCTCGATGCGCTCGATCTGGTCGACGGGGATGTCCTGGAAAGCGGCGGTCCCGGACGTTGCCGAACCTACCTTCACGCCATCGACCAGCACGAGTACGTGGTCGGCTTCGGTGCCGCGCATGAACACGGAGGTGGCCTTGCCGGGGCCGCCGTTGTTGGCGATCGAGACGCCGGGCGTGCGGCCCAGCAGGTCGGCCAGCGAGCGCGGCTGCAGGCGCTCGATCTCGGCGCGGTCGATCACCGTCGAGGCGGCAAGTACCTGGTTCAGGGACTGCTCCGTGCGGCTGGCGGTAACCACTACCGAATCCATGTCGGTGGAAGTGGCGTCCGCGAACGACACGGCCGGCACGAGGAAAACCGTCGCGATGGCGACCGCGAGGATGGAAGAACGAAACGACACGTGGTGACTCCCTGCTGACCGCGCCAACCCGCGCGGCATGAATGGCGAGGGACGGGTGCAGGGAAACGCGGGATGCCGGCGGCGAGAGGCGACGGCCACCCACGACATGGCCCTCCGCCTGTCCGGTGTACCTCGAGGCCGGTCTCCGGGCTTGCGAGCGCAGGGATTGCCTGCCGGACGGCGCCTTCCCATGCCCATGGGCACAGTGGCTGGATGCCGACCTCTTGCTCGCCTACCGTTGCGGGGGCAGCTCCGGAATGGCGGCGGCATGGAGACCGCGCGCGTCACCGGATTCCCGTTTCAATCCGCGGCGCTGACGCCTTGGATCACCTTGGGCGGCGACAGTGTAGCCGAAGCGGGGGCGCGGCGGTCACGCCACCGCAGGAACGTGCGCTCCACGGTGTAGTGCAGCAGCGCACCCCCGGCGAGGGTCGCTGCGGCGAAGATGCCGAAACGCAGGTAGCGGTGGTCCAGCAGATAGCCGTCCAGATGTCTTTCCACCAGGGCGAAGACGAGCTTATGGCTGAGATAGAGGCTGTAAGAGGCACGCGCCAGCCAGCCGGCACCGGGAATGTCGAGCCGCGTCAGCCAGGTACCGCCGCTGCCCGCCACCACGAACGCGGCCATCGCCAGCGAGAGCAGCGGGTAGCCGATCACGCACGGCCAGAATGCCGTGCGCGCTCCGTCGAACAGCACGAGCGACGCGACCAGCAGGATCGATCCGATCGCCAGCACGGCGGCCGCGCGTGCCTGCATCCATGCCATCGCCGCCGGCCGGTACACCCGGCATGCCGCGAGGACGATGCCGGCCATCAGGCCATCGAGGCGCGACCACGTCGGGTAATAGAGATGCCGTAGGTATGCCAGCCCATCGTTGCCGCCGCTCGCCCGGACAGGAGCGACGGCGTGCGTCCACAGCCAGGCCCGCAGCAGCATGCCGCCGACGACCACGACGGCGCACACGGCGGCAAACGTCCATGCCGAAGGACGCCGCATGAGGACAAAGGCAAGGAACGGGAACGCAAGGTAGAAATGCTCTTCGACGCATAGCGACCACACGTGCGAGAAGGCGTAGTTGTCGCTGTTGTCGAACAGGAGGTTGAAGGTGAAGGTCGGGAATTGCCACAACGGCTGCATGCCGGGTGTTTCGCGCCAGTCCGGCGCCAGGGCATAGATCGCGAACACGACGAAGAACGCCGGCAGGATGCGCACGACGCGTCGTCGATAGAAATCGGCGACGCCGATGCGGCCCGTGTCGCGCAGCGACTTCATCACTTGCGAACCGATCAGGTAACCGCTGAGCACGAAGAACAGGTCCACGCCCATCCATCCCGATCGCTCGAGGGCACCGAACCCGTCGCCGAGCCCACCGACGTAGACGCTGTGGAACAGCATCACCCACACGATCGCGATGGCGCGGAGCGTGTCCAGTCCTGGTGTCCTGCGCATCGGTGTCCTCCCCTGTCGGTGGCGCGATGTTCGGCCCTCCTGGGGACACGCCAAGGCGCGGATCGTGGCGTTTTCCGGGCAATGCGTCCGTCTCTCCGCGAACCGGTAAGATCCCGGGAGGGAATCGCGGGGGTATGACAATGACGGACGCGGTGCGTGGCTCGCTCACTTGTGTGGGCGTCGGGATGACCCTCGGCTCCCACCTCACGCCGTTGGCGCGCAGCCATATCGAGTCGGCCGACGTGGTCTTCGTCGGCGTCTCCGACGGCTTGGTGGAACAATGGGTGCGACGAATGCATGGCGACGTGCGCAGCCTGCAGGCCTTCTACGCCGACGGCAAGCCGCGCCAGGCCACGTACCGCGAGATGGTGGATGCCATGCTCGCCGAGGTCCGTGCCGGACGCCGGGTCTGCGGCGTGTTCTACGGCCATCCGGGTGTCTTCGCCCAGGCGCCGCACGAGGCGGTCGCACGCGCGCGCGAAGAGGGTTATGCCGCGCGCATGGAACCGGGGGTGTCTTCCGAGGATTGCCTGTACGCCGACCTGGGCGTCGATCCGGGCCGGGTCGGCTGCCAGCACTTCGAGGCCACGCAGTTCATGCTCAACCGCCGCGCGGTCGATCCGTCCGCGTGGCTGATCCTCTGGCAGGTCGGCATCGCCGGCGACCTCAGCGGTGGACGGTTCGAAACCGATGCGCGCCGCATAGCCGTGCTTGTCGACGTGCTGTCCCGGCACTATGCGCCTGAGCACGAAGTGGTGGTGTACCGGGCGGCCACCCTTCCCTTCCAGGAAGCACGGATCGATCGCGTGACGCTTGCTGCCCTGCCCGGGGTGCCCCTTGGCATGGCGGATACGCTGGCGGTGCCGCCATGCCGCCCCCTGCAGCCCGACCCCGAGGTTCGCAGGCGCCTGGCCGCGTTGGATGCCGAAACCTGAACGAAACCTCTTAACCGGCTGGCGTTCCGGTCGCGCTATGATCGAAAGGCGTGCGGCCACCGGGGAGGTGTACGGCGCCACCAAACCAGGGGACACAGATGTCGAACGTTATCGATTTTCTCGAGCGCATGGGCGCCAGCTCGGCCTTGCGCACCGCAAACCCGGACCAGCTCGCCAAGGAACTGACCGCCGCTTCGGTCGATGCCGAACTGGCTGCCGCCATCCTCGCCGGCGACGATACCTCGCTGCGCGTCAGGCTCGCGCCGGGCAAGTTCTACGGCATCCAGCTCGAAGAGCAGCCGGAAAAGCAGGAACAGGAGCCCGAGGAAGACGAAGCATCGATCCGCTTCGCGCAGCGCAAGGCGTAAGGAGTCCCGTGCGATGGGCATCGCAGGCCGCCTTGCGCATGGTTGCCGCGTGGCGGTCGTGCTGCTTGCCCTCGCCGGCCAGGCCGGCACGGCTGTCGCGCAGCTGCGAAGCGGCGAGGACGCGTCGGCCGCCCTCGCCTGGGCCGACGCGAACAAGACGGCCGACCATCCGAAATTCCTGGCAACGCTGACCCGCCTGGGCGACGGCTCGGCGCACCTGACCGAAAAACAGTTGGCCCACCTTCGCTATCTCGAAGCGTGGCAGGTGGCGTACGCCGGCGATTACGATGCCGCCACGCCCTTGCTGGAGACGGTCGCCGGCAGTTCGCCAGACAAGGTGCTGCGGTTCCGCGCCACGGCCACGCTGATCAACATCCTCGGTATCGCGCACCGTTACCAGGAGGCGTTCTCCCGGCTGACGGAACTCACCGATATGCTTCCGGGGGTCACGGATCCGCAGGCCCGGCTGCAGGGCCTGGGAGAAGCCGCGCAGATGCTGGCCACGGCGGGCCAGTACGACCTGGCCGCCGACTACGCGGATCGCATGATCCAGAGCACGCCGGCCGGCGACAGCGCCTGCAAGGGCACTTTCATAAAGCTCCATGCGCTGTTCCGCGGCAAGCGCATCGATGGAAACGACAGGCGCTACGGGCGGGGCATCGCGGATTGCGAAGCGGCCGGCGAGAACCTCATCGCCAACGCCTTGCGCGCCGATGTCGCCGATACGGCTATACGCAGTGGACGTCCGAAGGACGCCATCGAGGTATTGGAAAAGCATTACGCGGAAGTACTCAACGACAGCTATCCCAGCCTGACCTCGCAAGTCGAATCGCTGCTGGCACAGGCTTACTGGGACGCGGAAAACATAGACGCCGCGGGCAAGTACGCCAACGCCGCGGTGAAAAGCGCACCGGGCGGCGACTATTCGGAACCCTTCGCGGCCGCACTGCGCACCCTGTACCTCATCGCGCGGCAGCGCGGCGATTACCAAGCCGCGACGCAATGGCTCGAACGATACATGCAGGCGGACAAGGGTTATCTCGATGACGTGAGCGCGCGCGCCCTCGCCTATCAGATGGTGAAACAACAGGTCGTCTCCAGCCGCATGGAGGCAGACGCGCTCGACCGGCAGAACCAGATCCTGCACCTGCAGCGCGAGGTGGACAGGCGCTCCATCGAAACGAGCCGCCTGTACATCGTGCTGCTGCTGACCATCGCCGCGGGCATTGCGCTGTGGCTGATAAGAACGAAGCGCGCCCAGCTGCGCTTCATGCGCATGGCGCGCCGCGACAGCCTCACCGGCATCTCCAATCGCCAGCACTTCGTGGACCAGGCGCAACAGTCGCTGCTCGCCTGCCAGAAAGCCGGCAAGCCGTCGTGCCTGATCCTGTTCGACCTCGACCACTTCAAGCTGGTGAACGACACGTACGGTCACTCGGAGGGCGACTGGGTGCTCTTGCGCGTTGTGGCCGAATGTCGAGACCACCTGCTGCAGGACGACGTCTTCGGCCGGCTTGGCGGTGAGGAGTTCGGAATCCTGTTGCCAGGCGCCGATGAAGTGGAGGGCGCGAAGCGCGCCGAACTTATTCGCGCCGCCATCGCATCGCCGCCGGCGGGGGGCCCGTCGAGCGCACGCGTCACGGCGAGTTTCGGCATGGCCTGCACGCGGCGCCATGGCGCCGATCTGGATCGTCTGCTCGTGGTTGCCGACGAAGCGCTCTACGAGGGCAAGTCGGCGGGCCGCGACCGGGTGGTCGTGGCCGTGACGCCGTCGGAGGCAAGCAAGGCACCGGCGCCAGTAGCGTCCATGGCAGCGGGCCCGCTCGGGCTGGCCCGCTCCTGAAAGCTACCCGAAGGCCGGGCCCCCGTGCACGGAAGGCCCGGCCCAGTATCAGTACAGGCAGCTGTTGATGCTGTCGTACACGGAATGACGGGACATCGGGAGCTTCGCGTCCAGCGGGTCTTCGCCGTCGATCATCTCGTAGAACGCCTCGATCGGCGTGTTCTTGGCGAGCATGAGCTTGCACTTGAACAACCGCGCATTGGTGCTCACCGCGCCGGTTTTCCCGTTCACGCTGGAACTGCTTCCGGAGAAGGTCCAGAGGCACTGCTTCAGCGTGGACTTCGTGGCATCGACCGAACAGCGCAGTTCCATCGGGCGGAGGTTGGCGTATTCGCCTTCGCAGAACGTGTCGCCACAGATGCGGTCGAAGCCCGCGACGAGCTTCGCCTCGGCATTCGCGAAGCGGTCGATGCCGGCTTCGTGGGCCGGCCAGTTGGCGGCGTCGACGTAGCGATCCGCCACGGGTTCGGCTGCGAAAGCAGCGCTTGCGAAGCCGGCCGCGGTGACGGCGAAAAAGCTGGCGGCGAGAGTCTTTCGGATCATGCGTGTTGCTCCAGTTGGGGGAGCAGGTATGAAACCCTCAACGCTCGAGCCGGTCTGCCCGACGCGGCCCACGGTCTTTTGTAGTCCGTTGCATCATGGCAGGCATCCGACGAGGCTGTCATACACCGTGTGGCGTGTCATCGGCATCTTTTCGCTGAGCAGGTGCCCGCCGTGCATCACTTCGTAAAACGCATCCACCGGCGTGTTACGCGCCAGCCGCAGGTTGCACCTATAGAATTTGGCGGACACGCGCACGGCACCGGTCGACGGATCCACCGATGTGTCGCTGCCGGCAAATATCCATAGGCAGCGCTTCAACGTGCCGTTGCCCGTGTCCACCGAACATGTCATCTGCATGGGGCGCAGGTTCGCATACGGGCCTTCGCAGAACGTGTCGTTGCAGAGCCTGTCGAAACTCATGGCGAGCATCTCCTCGGCCAGGGCGAACTTCTGCAGGCCCGCTTCCTTCGTGGGCCAGTCGATGGCATCGACATAGCGCGCGGGCACTTCTCCCGCCGCTTGCGCAAAGCAGGCGGCGGGAGCGACGGACGAAGCGAGGACGAGGATGGCGTAGCGCATGGACGTGTCTCCGTGTGGGGAGCACGTATGGAACTCTCGCCAGCGGCACCGCGTCTGTCCCAAGACGCCCGCGTCGACGCGTAGCGTTACGCGCTATAGCCAGCGGCCGTAGCGGCGGATGTAAAGCGTCTTCACCAGCTGCGTGAGTGCGCAGTAGCTCACCAGGGTGAGCGCAAGCCAGGCGAAGTAGATGCCCGGCAGCGGCTGCATGCCGATGCGGGCCCCCAGGCCGGAGTACGGAATGAGCATGCCGACGATCATGATCGCGCCGGTCAGCGCCAACACCGGCGCCGACGCCATGCTGCGCAGGAAGGGAACGCGCCGTGTGCGGATCATGTGCACCACGAGGGTCTGCGAAAGCAGTCCTTCGATGAACCAGCCGGACTGGAACAGCGACTGGTGCGCCACGTCGTTCGCCCCGAAGTAATGCCACATGAGCCAGAACGTGGTGATGTCGAACACGGAGCTTACGGGCCCGATCCAGACCATGAAGCGACCGATGTCGCCTGCGTCCCACTTGCGCGGCTGGCGCAGGTATTCCTCGTCCATGCGGTCGAAGGGAATCGACAGCTGCGACAGGTCGTACAGCAGGTTCTGCACCAGGATCTGCAACGGCAGCATCGGCAGGAACGGGAGGAAGGCACTGGCCACCAGCACGCTGAACACGTTGCCGAAGTTGGAGCTGGCGGTCATCTTGATGTACTTCATGATGTTGCCAAAGGTGACGCGGCCTTCCACCACGCCTTCTTCGAGCACCGTCAGGTTCTTCTCCAACAGGATGATGTCCGCCGACTCCTTGGCGATATCCGTGGCCGTATCCACCGAGATGCCGACGTCGGCATCGCGCAGCGCCGGCGCATCGTTGATGCCGTCACCGAGGAAACCCACGGTATGGCCAAGCCGCTGCAACGACTTCACCACCCGCGCCTTCTGCACGGGCGACATTTTCGCAAACACGGTGGTGTGCTCCACCATGGCGTCCAGCGCTGCGTCGTCGAGCTGCTCGATGTCACGGCCCAGCGCGGACGCTTCCACGCCCAGGCCCACCTCGGTGCAGATCTTGCGCGTCACCGCTTCGTTGTCGCCGGTGATCACCTTCACCGCCACGCCGTGGTGGTGCAGCGCGCGAATGGCCGTCGCCGCGGAATCCTTCGGCGGATCGAGGAAGGCCAGGCATCCCACGGCGGTGAGGCCGGATTCGTCGGCGACGCCGTAGGCGCGGTCGCTGGACGGATCGCGCCGGATCGCCACGATCAGCACGCGCAGGCCGTCCTCGTTCAGGCGACTGGTCATGGCACGGATCGCGAGGCGCTTTTCCTCCGTCATCGGCTCGACCACGTCGCCGGTGCGTGCCTGCGTGCAGATCGCCAGCATTTCCTCGACGGCGCCCTTGCAGACCAGGAGCTGCTCGCCCTGCCCGTCCGTCACCACCACCGACATGCGGCGGCGCTGGAAGTCGAACGGAATCTCGTCGACGATGCGGTAGCGCCCCGCGGAAGGCTCCAGGTCGCGGTGGGCCAGCACCGCCTTGTCCATCAGGTTGCGCAGGCCGGTCTGGAAACGGCTGTTGAGGTAGCCGTATTCCAGCGCTTCGTCGCTGTCGTCGCCGGCGAGGTCGACGTGGCGCTCCAGCACGATCTTGTCCAGCGTGAGGGTGCCGGTCTTGTCTGTGCAGAGCACGTCCATCGCGCCGAAGTTCTGGATGGCGTTCAGGCGCTTCACCACCACCTTGCGCTTCGACATCGCGATGGCGCCCTTGCCGAGGTTCGCGGTGACGATGAGCGGCAGCATTTCCGGCGTGAGGCCGACGGCCACCGAGAGGCCGAACATGAAGGCCTCGAGCCAGTCGTGCTTGTCGATCCCGTTGATCACGAACACGATCGGCACCATCACCGCCATGAAACGGATCAGCAGCCAGCTCACCGAGGAGATGCCGCGGTCGAAGCTCGTCTGCACACGCTCGCCGGACAGGGTGCGGGCCAGCGACCCGAGGTAGGTGCGCGGTCCGGTAGCGAGCACTACTGCCGTCGCCGTACCGGACACCACGTTCGTGCCCATGTAGCACACCGTCGGCAGGTCGAGCGGGCCGGCGTTCCCCGCTGCCGTCGTCGCGTTCGGGGCGGCCTTCTCCACCGGAATGGATTCGCCGGTGAGGATTGCCTGGCTGATGAACAGGTCCTTCGCGGCGAGCAGGCGCAGATCGGCCGGTACCATGTCGCCGGCGCCCAGGTGCACGATGTCGCCGGCGACGAGCTCCTCCACCGGCACCTCGATGCGCTCGGCATGTCCGTCGTCGGCGCGGCGCGTCACGGTAGCCGTGTTGCGCACCATGGCTTTCAGCGCCTCGGCGGCGCGCGACGAGCGGAACTCCTGGGTGAACGACAGCACCACGCTGATGCCCACCATCGCCGCGATGATGATCGGGCCGGTGTAGTCGCCGGGCTCGGTGAATATCTGCACCACCGCGAGTGCGAGCAGCACCACGATGAACGGGCTGCGGAAGGCGTGCAGCAGTTGCATGGACCAGTGCGGCGGCTTCTCGTGGCCCACCTCGTTGATACCGTCGCGGTCCAACCGTTCCGCGATGGCGGCTTCGTCCAGGCCGTCGAGACGCGAGTCGAGGGCACGCAGCAGTTCGTCCGCGGGACGATAGGCGTCCGCACTGGCGATGCTGTTGGTCCTGGCGGCTACGGCCGCCTGCGAGGTGTGGATCTTCATGGCTCGCTGCCTTTCCGGACGCAGGTCCGGGGCGCGAGCGGTCGTCGGTGTCAGCCGAGAGCGGGCGCGCCGGCGCGGAGCCGACGTTCGGTGTCGCTAGGGGATCGGGCGGAGAGCGGCGTGGGCCGCGCCGTCGTGTCTATGTCGCAGTTCATGGCCGCGGGAGTTTGCCATCCGCCGGTTTCGCCTGGCTTTCGGCGGCTTCGAGCGAACGCGGCACGGTGATCGTGCGCTTGGCCGGCACAGGTCCGCTGGCGCGGCGGCGGGCGAGTGCGAAGGCGAGACGGCGGCCGAACATGCGCGGACCGGTCTTTTCGAGCTGGAGGTTCATGGCTCAATCCTCGAATAACGGAAGCTCACGGCTTCCGAACGAGGAGAGCCGGACTTTCCCTAGCGGAGGAAAGCGCCGGCCGACCGGGTGCGGTCGCCGCGGGCGATGAGTTTTGCCAGCGCCGGGACCCGATGCTTGCGGGAGCCGGCGCGTCGACTAGGGTAGACGTCCATATGCCTGGATAAGGTAAGGAAGGTGCCGCCACGCGATACGCAGCGAGGCAGCGAGGCAGCCGGTAAATTGTCGCGCCGCAGCGTGGATCGGTCAAGGGCAAGAACCGGCCATGAGGCGCGCGTTGCGCGCGGTTCACGATGCTACGGGAGGTACCGCCATGCCCCCAGGCGCGTGCCGTCGCCGAGGCCTTCCTCGTATTCCTTCGCCTCGGCCAGCAGCCATTCGCGGAAGCGCGATACGCCGCTGTGGGCCTCGGAGCGTTTCGGATAGACGAGGTAATAGGCTTCGGTGACACGCAGGCGCTCTTCGCACAGCACGGTAAGCGCCCCGCATTCGATGAGCGAGCGCGCCATCACCAGGCGGCCCAGCGCCACGCCCATGCCCTCGAGCACGGCGCGTTGCAGGTGTTCCGTGTTGTCGAAGCGGGCGACGTAGCGCGACGGCAGGGGCATGCCGAAGGCTTCGGCCCAGTCGTTCCAGCGGCCGGAAGGATCACCCAGCAGGGGCCACCCGGAAAGCGACGTGCCAGGCAGTCCGCCCATGCGGCGAACCAGCGAGGGGCTGGCGATCGGCACGATGTATTCGTCGAACAGGCGTTCCGCCTTCGTGCGCGGCCACGAACCGAGTCCGTAGCGGAAGGCCACGTCGACGGTGGGCTCACGGTCGAAGTCGATTACGGAGACCGAGGAATGCAGGCTGAGCTCCAGCTCAGGATGCTTGCCGACGAGCCGCGGCAGGCGGGGCACCAGCCAGCTCGACGCCACGGACGGAAGCACGCTCACCGTCACCGCGTCCTGGTGCCGCCCTTCGTACTTGCCGAGCGCGTGCTCGATGCCTTCGTAGTGGTGCCCGATGGCTTCGAGGAGGTTGGCGCCCTCGGTGGTGAGGGTGACGCCCCGGGGACCCCGGTCGAACAACGGACGGCCCAGGCGTTCCTCGAGGTTGCGGATCTGGTGGCTGAGCGCGCTGACCGTGAGGTTCAGCTGCTCCGCGGCACGGGAAAGCTTGCCCGTCCGGGCGACCAGGACGAACCCCTGAAGCAGACCGAGCGGCAGGCGGGACATGTGAAAAATCCTCAAGACCGAGTTGCAAACATATCGCTTTTTCGCCACCCACGGAACGGGCACCCTTTACTTCCACTGTAGTCGCAAGACATCGCGGCGTTTCTCCCGGAGGGGTTGTCATGGCATCGATTTTCACCGGATTGGCTTTCATGCACGGCCATATCGTCGATCGCGAACTGGTGCTCCGCCTTGGCCGGGCGGATGCCGATAGCGCCGCCGCGGCGCGCGGCGCCGAGCCGAAGGCCCGTCCGTGCTGCGAAACCCCTGCGCGAGCTCCCCTGGGCGCGGCCTGCGTCACCTGCTGACGGACACGCGGCATCAACCTGCTCCGCGTCATCATGGGGGTTTCCGCCCCTTGGGAGATGACGCATGAAGCTTCGCCAACTCGGCCGTTCGCCCCTGCAGGTGGCTCCGCTCGCCTTCGGGGGCAACGTGTTCGGATGGAGTATCGATGAGAAGCGCTCGTTCGAACTCCTCGATGCCTTCGTCGACCATGGCTTCAACCTGATCGACACCGCGGACGTGTACGAGGCGTGGGTGCCCGGCAACGAGGGTGGTGAGTCGGAAACGATCATCGGCAACTGGCTTGCGCACAGCGGCAAGCGCGAAAGAGTCGTGATCGCGACCAAAGTCGGCAAGTGGGCGCGGTATCCGGGCCTGTCGCCGACCAATATCCGCGAGGCCGTGGAGGATTCCCTGCGCAGGCTTCGCACCGATCGCATCGACCTCTACCAGTCGCACGAAGACGACCCGAAGGTGCCGCTGGAAGAAACGCTGCGCGCGTTCGACGACCTGGTGACGGCGGGCAAGGTGCGCGTCATCGGTGCATCCAACTATGCGGCCACCCGTCTGGCCGATGCGCTCAGTACCAGCACATCGAAAGGCCTCGCGCGCTACGAATCGATGCAGCCCGAATATAACCTCATGGATCGCGCCGGCTTCGAAGATGCGTTGCAGGCGCTCTGCGTGAAGCAAGAGGTGGGCGTCATCAGCTACTACTCGCTCGCCAGCGGCTTCCTCACGGGCAAGTACCGGAGCGAGGCCGATCTCGGAAAGAGCGCGGCCCGTGGCGCACGGGTGAAGAACTACCTTGGCGACCGCGGCTCTCGTGTCCTTTCCGCCCTGGACGAGGTGGCCGCGGCGCACAATGCCACCCCCGCGCAGGTGGCCCTGGCGTGGACGATGGCCCAACCCGGCATCACCGCCACCATCGCCAGCGCCACGTCGCTCGAACAACTGGACGAGATTGCGCAAAGCGCGTCGCTCGCTCTTACCGCGGAAGATCTGGCCAAACTGCGGACGGCCAGCGCTCCCTGACGCGCACTCACCGCGGCAGCAGTAGATCCTCGATGCCGGCACGCCAGAACAGTTCGCGGCGCACGCGGTCGGCCACGCCGTTGACGATCTCCGCGCCGTCCTGCGACGGGTCGACGTGGACGCGGAAGGGGCGCTTGCCGAACGGCATGTCCACCACTTCTACGATCTTCCTTGCCACGTCGCCGGCGTCGGCATCGGCAGGTTCCAGTGACGCAAGGCCCTTGAGGATCTTGTCGGGCATGCCGGCGTATGGGCCTTCGAGGTATTCGGCCTCACGCGCCGTGTCGGCGGGTTTGCCCGAATGAGCGAAGTGGTTCGTACCCTTGGTGAACGCGCCGGGCACCATGATCGACGTTTCGATGCCCCAGCGGGTCAGTTCGCCCGCATAGCTCACGGCCAACGAGTCCATCGCGGCCTTCGCCGCGAAGTACGGGGCGAGGAACGGCGGGGTGCCGCCGCGTGTGCTGCTCGACGACACCCATAGCAGCAGGCCGCGACCCTGACGCCGCATGGCGGGCAACGCGGCGCGGTTCACGCGCTGCGTGCCCAACACGTTGACGTCGTAGAGCTGCGCGTATTGCTCCGCCGAGAAGGCTTCCGCCGGGCCGAACACCATATGGCCCGCATTGTGGACAAGCACGTCCAGGCGGCCATCCCGCTTCAGGATGTCCTGGATGGCGCGCTCCGCCGAGGCGTCCGAGGTTACGTCGAGTTCGACCACGCGAAGATCGACATTCCGTTCCTTCGCTTCCTTCAGCACGGCCTCGGCCTGGGCCGCGTTGCGTCCGGCGATGTCGCGCATGCTCGCGTACACGGTATGTCCGGCGTCGGCCAGCGCGCGGGCCGTCAGCAAACCGAAGCCGCTGGACGCGCCGGTGATGAGGATGATCTGTTTCATGGGTATGGCTCCGATCTATAGGGGGATCAGACGATGCCGCCGTTGGCACGCAGCACTTGTCCGTTGATCCAGGCGCCATCCGGACCGGCGAGGAACGCGACGGCGGCGGCGATGTCTTCGGGTGTGCCGAGGCGCTCGAGCGGCGCGAGCTTGGCCAGGCGATCGACCAGCTCATCGGACTTGCCATTGAGGAAGAGCTCGGTCGCGGTAGGGCCCGGCGCGATGGCGTTCACCGTGATCTCGCGGCCGCGAAGTTCGCGGGCAAGCACCATGGTCGTGGCTTCGATCGCGGCCTTGGTTGCCGCATACGGAGCGTAGGTGGGCTGCAGCAGTCCGACCACGCTGGAAGAGAAATTGATGATGCGGCCGCCGTGGCGCAGGCGCCGCGCCGCTTCGCGCATGGTGTTGTAGCTTCCCTTCACATTGATGTCGAAGAGGCGGTCGAAGTCCTCATCCTTCAGTTCGGCCACCGTGGAGAGGGCCATGACACCGGCGTTGTTCACGAGCACGTCGATGCCGCCGTAGACCTCTTCCACCGTGTCGAAGAGACGGCGGACGTCGGCGGACTTCGAAATATCGGCCTGCGCGCTGATGGCCTTGCCTCCCGCGGCTTCGATTTCCTGGACGACGTTCTCCGCGGCCTGGGTGCCGCCGGCGTAATTCACCACCACGGTGAAGCCGTCGCGGGCGAGGCGCTTCGCCACCGCGGCGCCAATACCGCGCGAGGCACCGGTGACGATGGCGATCCTGGATTGGGTATTCACGTTCATGTCGGTTCTCCGTGCCGGCTCGATTGCCGGGCTGAGAACAGCATGCTCGTTGTCCGTCGCCGGATAATCTTGCAGAATCGGGGAACACTATTCCATCCAACGGAACAAACGTCGTGGCCCTCGACCGCTTCGAAACCATGCGGCTCTTCGTGAGGATCGTGGAGCGGCGCAGCTTCACCCTCGCCGCCAGCGACTTCGATGTGCCGCGGTCGACGGCCACCCAGGCCATCAAGCGCCTGGAAGCCCGGCTTGGCGTGCGCCTGCTCCAGCGAACCACCCGCCAGGTGAGCCCGACCCTGGACGGTGAGGCTTACTACCGCCGCTGCATGGCGATCCTGGCGGACATCGAGGACGCGGAGGCGGCGTTCGGGGACTCGCGTCCTACAGGCATGTTGCGTGTCGACGTTCAGGGCACTCTGGCTCGCACGTTCGTGCTTCCCGACCTCCCTGATTTCCTCGCGCGATATCCTGGCTTGCGCTTGCATATCGGCGAAGGCGACCGTTGGGTGGACCTTGTGCGTGAAGGCGTGGATTGCGTATTGCGCGTAGGCGACCTCAACGACAGCAGCATGGTCGCCCGGCGCATCGCGACGCTCGACGAAGTGACGTGCGCAAGCCCCGACTACCTCATGCGGCACGGCACACCACAGTCGCTGGCGGACCTCGAAGGCCATGTGGCCATCGGCTTCCTGTCGACCGCGACAGGCGGCACCCTCCCCCTGGAATTCATGGAGGACGGCGAGTTGCGCCATGTGACCTTGCCGTCGGTGGTGACGGTGACCGGGGCGGAAACCAACACGGCCCTGGTTCGGCTGGGCCTGGGACTTACGCAGGTGCCCCGGTACCACGTGGCCGCCGATCTTGCTGCGGGCATCCTCGTCGAGGTACTGCCCGACCTCCCTCCAAGCCCTTCACCGGTATCCCTGCTCTATCCGCACAATCGTCAATTGTCGCCGCGCGTACGGGTGTTCATCGACTGGCTGACGGAGACATTCAAGACGCGTGCCGGCGATGGCGTCAGGATGCCCTGACGCCATCGGCTCCGTCACTCGATGGCATGGCCTTCCGCATTGCGCAGGCGAAGACCAGGGAACTGTCGGCGCAACGGTCCTTCGATGAGGTTTCGGTCGCCTACGATGACCCAGACGCGACGATCCTCCCGCACCAGATCCTTGAAGACCTGACCTACCCTCGACGCATCAGTCTGGCGGAGTGTTTCGGGCAACCGCTGCCAGAAGTCGTCCCGGCGACCCAGCCGCATCGATTTCGCGATCATGCGAAGGGTTGATTCCCCTGTCTCGAGATCACCCGCCAGCGAACGGGTCAGGCCCTGCTTGACCGTATCGATTTCCGCTTCCGAAAGAGGTGAACTCCCGTCGACGACTGTGGCGAGTTCCCGGCGAATTTCTGCCACCGCGTCCCCGGTGTGCTCGGCTTGCACCGATGTTCCGACGGCCAACATACGCGGTCCCCGATGCTCATCGAGTATTTCCTGCATGCCATAAGTCCAGCCTTTTGCGTCACGGAGATTCGCGTCCAAGCGTGAACCCGGTTTGGAAATAACGGCGTCGCTGGCAAGCTCGATATCCAGCGTGTCGATGGCAGGTGGCGCGAGCACACCCAGGGAAATGATCGACTGTGCTGCTCCTGGGCGGTCGACCAGATAGGCAACCTCGCCCTGCATGGTTGCTGTCGAATCGACCGCCGGCAACGACAAGGGCTTGTTTGGCGCGCGCCAGTCACCCAACGCCGCGTCCAGCGCCACGATGCCGTCTTCCTTGGCCACGTTCCCGACCATGATGACGCGGAGATTGTCGGGGCGCAGGAAATCGTCCCGGTATGCGAGGAGTGTTCCGGCGTCCAAGGCATCGATCGACTCGCGCGTGCCGCTGCCATATGCAGCCTGCGCGTAGGGGTGCTCACTTCCAAAGAGAGTACGAGCCATGAGCCCGGTCGAGATGACGAACGGGTCGGCCTGTCGCGCGTCAGCGATGGCCCGCTGTCGAAGGCGGACACGCTCGATGTCATCCGGACGAAGTACCGCGCGCCGGATAACGTCGGCAGCAGACGCCAGTCCGGCAGTCCACTGGCCACGGGGTAGCGACAGGTCGATGAAGCACGCATCGGATTCGCATCCGCTGTCGACCGTGCCGCCCAGTCTGTCGATTTTTTCGGCGAAGTCGGATGCGCCGGCTCCCTGCAACGCGGCGATGGCCAAGCTTGCCGTACCAGCCAGGCGCCCTTGATCGGATGCTGTCCCGCCGTCGAAATGGAAACGTATGTGCACGAACTCGTCGTTCGTTCTCTCCGCCAGCACAAGTTCGACGCCGTTGGCCAGGCGCCCGCGCTGCAATGGCGGGAACGACAATTCCGGTAAGCCTGTACCGATCGCCGGGGCGGCGCTCCGGTCCACGCTCCACCCGGCGGTCGCTTCGAAATCGCGGGTCGAGAGAACGATCGGAGTGGGCTTCCCCCCGGCCTCCCCTCGCCCGGCATCGGCCGCGTCTTCCACCTCGGCGTCGAACGCCTCAGGAGCTGGCAAAACGGTCAGGGTATAGGCGGGTTTGTCCAACCAAGACGATACCGCCTCACGCACCTGGGTCACGCTGACGTCCGCCATGCGCTCATGCAACGCCCATTCGGCGGTGGGGTCGGCACGCGAAGCGTCCGCGAAACGAAGCTGGCCCCTGGCAAGGGCCTTCCCCTTGCCGGAATTCGTTTCCGTCGCCAAGAGGAAATCGGTCGCCGCACGTGTCTTTGCCAGGGACAGTTCGTCTTCGGTCGGCCCCTGCGTGGCGAACGTGGTGAGTTCCGCGTCGAGGGCGGATTCGACGGCGGCGAAATCGACGCCCTCTGCGACATCGACCGCGATTTCAAACCCACCGGCCAACGAGAAGGGCCAAAATTCCACGTCGATCGATGAGGCGAGGCCGTTCGCCACGACGAGTCGACGATAGAGCCGTGAGCTGTCGCCATGGCCGAGGATGGATGCCGCGAGCTGGAGCCGCTCAGTGGTGGACGAAGCGATCCCAGGTACCGGCCAGGCCCTGACTATGCGCCGCCGGGCGACGTGGTCATGCATGATGCCGCGTCTGGGCGCTGTCAGCGGAACGACCCATGGCTGCTGACGCACCCGGTCCGGACCGGGTGCGATGTCCGCAAAGTAAGCCATGGCTTTCTCGCGAGCGACCTCGGGCGTGATGTCGCCTGCCATGACCACCGTGGCGTTGGCGACACTGTTGTGCGTTCGAAACCACGACCGCACATCGTGCAGGCTCGCGCCCTTCAGGTCGTTTGGAAGGCCAAAGGCATCGACGTGATAAGGGTGGTTGGACGGAAAAATGTTTCGCAGGACGTTGGCCTGCGCCCTGCCATGGGCCCTGTCGCGAAACTCGAGACGCTCGTTGAGCACGACGCCCCGCTGGGCCTCCAGCTTGTGCTCCCCCAGCGCACCGAGTAGGTGGCCCATCCGATCGGACTCCAACCAGAGCGCCCGGTCCAGGGACGCCGTCGGCACTGTCTGGTAATACGACGTCCAGTCGAATCCCGTCTGGGCGTTGACCCGTGTGCCGCCGATGGCTTCCATGGCGTCCAGATGGGGCGCGTCGTGGTGTTCGGACCCGTAGGACATGAGGTGTTCGAACAAGTGCGCGAAGCCCTTCTTGCCTGCTGGCTCATCGGCGGAGCCCGTTCGATACCACACGCTCAGCGAAACGATGGGCGCCTTGTGGTCTTCGTGCACGATAACGGTGAGCCCGTTCGGCAGGCGAACCCTGCGGTAACCGACCTCGCCGGCCGAAGCGCCGGCACAGCTACCGGCGAAAAAAGCGACGACGAGAAACCGTGCCGCATTGCGCCCGACTGCTGACAGTTCCATACACACTCCCATGCTGGTGGAGCATGGAAGGTACGTGCGGGGGCCCGGGCGCCCTATCGGCCCGGGCCTTTATCGTCGGTAAGAGAATGCGTCAGTTCTTAAGGGGAACCGTTTCGAAACCACCCTGCGGCGTCGTGCTCGCCGGCGGTGGGGTGTTGTTGCCGCGCGCGGGAGCGACGGTCCGGCTGCCGCAGCTGTAGGCACCCCAGTCCTGCGAGCCATCGTGCGGGTCGCCGAGCGGCTTCACCGTGTCGGCACCCATCTTCGCGGCTTCGTTTCGCGCCATGACTTCGAGTTCGTCGCGAACTTTCAGGTCGTTGCGATCGACGGGGCCGATGCGGCTGGTGACCGAAACGGTGACCTTGCCCTGCTCGCGGCAGCTGCCGACGTCGCCGTTCCACGCGGTGCGTACGTTGCGCGCGCTGTCGTCGAGCTTGATGCCCCAGTCACAGCCCGAAAGGGCGAGCGGGATGAGGAGGAAGAGGATCTTGCGCATGGGTGGCTCCGGCAGAACGATCGATACGTATGCTAGCGGGATGGGCGTGGAGGCGCGATCCAAACCGCGATCGCGCCTCGCTCCCGTTCATTTCGCCGCGGCGGCCTTGGCCTTGCCCTGCCCGCCCTGTGCCGCCTTCACCGGGTTGCCGTCCGCGTCGACGACATGCACCTCGCCAAGGTTCAGCGCCCGGATGGGGGCCTCGATCTTGCGCAGGTCGCCCACGATCACCCAGGTGAGCGCATCCGGGTGCACGACTTCGGACAATGCGGTTTCCGCGGCACGTCGATCCACGGCTTCGATACGCGGCTTCAGCGTCTGCACGTAATCGTCCGGGCGGTCGTACACGACGATGCCGGTCATGGCGCCGAGCACGGCGCCCGTGGTTTCGAAACTGCCCGGCAGCGCGCGGATACGCTGCGCGCGGATCTTCGCGATCTCGTCGTCGGTCAGCGGCCTGGCGCCGACGACCTCCCTCGCTTCCTTGAGGATCTCGGCCGCCGACTGGGCTGTCTTGTCCGTCTGCACCGGCGCATACATGAGCAGCGGACGCTGGCCCTGCGCATCCGACAGCATGCTGCCGGCACCGTACGCCCAGCGCTTCTCCTCGCGCAGGTTCATGTTGAGCCGCGAGGTAAAGGTGCCGCCGAACGCGCCGTTGGCGATGCCAAGGTCGAGCGCGTTCTTCGCCTTCGTCGACGGCGCGATGAGGCCGGCGAGGATGAGCGACTGCGGCGCATCGGTGCGGTTGATGAGGAAGACACGCGGCTTCGGCTGCACGGCCACCTTGCCCAGGTTCTTCTTCGGCACCGCCGTTGCGGGCGGCGTCCAGTCGCCGAATACCGCGTCCAGTTGCGGCAGGATCTGCGCGAGCGTGGTGTCGCCGGCCACAAGGATGCGCATGTTGTCCGGGCGCAGGAAATCGCGCTGGAAGGCCTTCAGGTCGTCGGCCTTCAACGAGGCGATGGCCTCCGCGGTGCCGCTGCCGGTGAACGGGATGCCATACGCATGGTTGCGTCCGTAGAGCAGCGGCGGGAGCGTGCGCAGCGCCAGGCCGGTCGGCTCGGTCTTTTCCTGCGCGATACCGGCCAGCCACTGGCCCCGGATGCGTTCGATGTCGTCGGACTTGAACGCCGGATTACGCACGATGTCGGCGAACAGGTCCAGCGACGGCTTCAGCTGCGCGTTGAGCGCGTTGAGCCCGACGGAGCAGGTGTCGAGCGAGCAGTTGGCATCGACGAAGGCACCGAGGCGTTCCTTGCGGCGCGCCACCTCCACCGAATCCAGCGACGTGGTGCTTTCCTCCAGCAGGGTCGAGGTGAAGCTGGCGGTGCCGAGCTTGCGGCCCTGGTCGGCGGCGTAGCCCGCGTCGAACAGCAGTTGCACCTGCGTCACCGGTACGGTGTGGCGTTCGGCCAGCACCACTTCCACCCCGTTCTTCAGCTTGCCGCGCTGCAGGGCCGGGAAGACGAGGTCAGGGAAACTGTCGACCGCGGGCACGCCCTTCGAACGATCCACGTCCGACATGGCCAGCGTGTACTGGCCCGGCTTCGGCAGCACCGGCGCGGGCTTCTTGCCGGAAGGTCCAAGGCCCGCCACGGACTTGTCTTCCGCCGCGGGATCGAAGCCCGGACCGGCGGGAAGGACGGTAAGCGTGTAGTCGCCCTTGGCCAGCCAGGTCTGCGACGCCTTGAGCACCGACGCGACCGTGGCGGCCTGCGCGCGCTCGAGGTCTTTCTTGTAGGCGGCCGGATCGTTGCGGTACACCTGCCCTTCGGCGAGGATCGCGGCCTTGCCGGAACCACCCACTTTCTCGATGCCGCGGATGAAGCCCGCGCTGTTGAGCACCTTCGCGCGGGCCAGTTCGTCTTCGGTGGGACCGTTCGCGAGGAAGTCCTTCCACACGTCGGCGACGGCGGCTTCGACCTTCTTGGGGTCCACGCCGTCCTTCACGTCGACACTGAGCTGCACCTGGCTGGCGAGAGCGAACGGGGCGATGCCCACACTGACGTCGTCGGCGAGCTTGTCCTGGTACACGAGGCGCTGGTAAAGGCGCGAGGTCTTGCCGCCGCCGAGGACGGTGGTGGCGAGATCGAGCTGGATGGCGTCGTCGCTGCCGAGCTGCGGCACCACCCACGTGCGCAGGATGCGAACCTGCGCCACCTGGTCGTGCTGCACGCCGCGGGTGGACGTCTGCAGCGGCGTTATCCAAGGCTGCTGGCGCGGTACCGGCGGCCCGGCCGGAATGTCGCCGAAGTATTTCTCGGCCTTCGCCTTCGCCTGTGCCGGCGTGATGTCGCCCGCAAGCACCAGCGTGGTGTTGGCGGCGCCGTAGTAATCGTGGAACCACTTCTTGACGTCGGCGAGCGAGGCCGCGTCCAGGTCGGCCATCGAGCCGATGGTGTCGTGGTGGTAGGGATGGTCGGCCGGATAGGTGTTGACCAGGATGTTCTCGTCGACGCGGCCGTAGGGACGGTTCTCGCCCTGGCGTTTTTCGTTCTGGACCACGCCGCGCTGCGTGTCGAGTTCCTTCTGGCCGATGGCACCGAGCAGGTGGCCCATGCGGTCGGATTCCATCCACAGCGCCATGTCGAGCGCCGTGGTGGGCACGGTCTCGAAGTAGTTCGTGCGGTCGAACCAGGTGGTGCCGTTCATGTCCGTGGCGCCAGCCAGCTCGAAGGGCTGGAAGTACGTGCCCTTGCGGTTCTCGGAACCGGAGAACATGAGGTGCTCGAAGAGGTGCGCGAAGCCCGTCTTCCCGTTGGGTTCGTCGGCTGATCCGACGTGGTACCAGATGCTGACCGCGACCACGGGCGCCTTGTGGTCCTCGTGGACGACCACGGTGAGGCCGTTGGACAGCTGGAACCGGGTAAAGGGGATATCGGGAATGGCGTCTGACGATGCGGGGGTGGCGGACACGGCACCGGCCAGGGACATCAGCCCTGCGGCGAGCAGGGCGTAGCGCTTCTTCATCTATGGCTCCTCAGGGCCTTCGTGGCCTCGACTCCGCCGAGGCTAGCCCGCACCGTCCGTCGGGCGCAATCGGCCCCATGGCAGGGACGCGGACGGTGTCCGCTCGGGTGCGGGCAGTGTCCGCGGACAGCCAAGCGCGCCGAAGCGACCTGACAAACCTCATGAGAATCAGCTGATTGCGCACTCTTAAAGGCTGGCACGGCGTTTGCGTTACTAGGCATACCACGACGCAAGGAAACGACACCATGAAACACGAACTCCTGATGCTGCGCAGTCTGCTGGTGGCCTCGCTGCTCGTCTGCGGCCTGATCCTCGGCAACATGCTCACCTACGCCGGCGAGCCGATCCAGCTCGCGCACCTGGGTGCCGCCAACCTGAGCACGACCGCCACGGCCTGCACCCTTCCGCCGGACGGCGTCGTCTGCCCCCTCGCGGCCTCATAATGGGCGCATGCCCCACGTCATCCTGTTCCGACCTGAGATTCCGCCCAATACCGGCAACGTGATCCGCCTCTGCGCCAATACCGGCGCGGCTTTGCACCTCGTGCGACCGCTTGGCTTCGAGCTGGACGACACCCGCTTGCGCCGCGCCGGACTGGATTACCACGAGTTCGCCCGCGTCGCCGTCCACGACCACCTCGAGGCCTGCCTCGCCGCGATCGGCCACCCGCGTGTCTTCGCGTTCTCCACCCGGGGCCGCCACCTGCATACCGACGTCGCCTACGCCGATGACGACGCCTTGCTGTTCGGGTGCGAAACCGCCGGCCTGCCGGACGCCGTGCTCGATGCGATCCCGGATGAGCAGCGCGTCCGCCTGCCCATGCGGCCCGGCAACCGCAGCCTCAACCTTTCGAACGCCGTGGCGGTCGCCGTGTTCGAGGCGTGGCGTCAGGCGGGATTCGACGGCGCCGCCACGTAAGGCCAAGCTACAATCCGGGGCATGACCTCCGATCGCCCCGCGGCCCCTGCCGGCCCTAACCGATTCCTGCCCCGCCCCCTGCGCGTTCTTGCCGGACGCGCCATGGAAGCCGCGCTCAACCGCGCCGTCGATCTCGATCCGGACACGCGCGCGCGCCTGGACGCGCTCGACGGCCGCAGCGTCCAGGTGTACCTGGACGGCCCCGCGCTGGCGCTGCGCATCTCCGTCGGCAAGGGCAGGCTCCGGGTGGGTCCGCCTGAAGAAGGCGGCAGCCTGCGGGTGAATGCCTCACCGGGCAGCCTGCTGGCCATGGCGCTTCGGCGCGACGAGGACGGTGTGGCCCCGGGCAAGGTCGAGATTGCCGGCGACGCCGAGCTGGCTCGCCGTCTCGAACGGCTCGCGCGGCAATACGCTCCCGATGTCGAGGAAGCCTTCGCCAGGACCTTCGGCGATGTCATCGGCGTGCCCTTGGCGAAGGCGCTGCGCGAGGGACTGGCGCATGCGAAGGAATCGTTCGCGCACCTCGGCGAAGACACGGCGGACTGGCTGCGCGACGAAGGCCGCGTGGCGGTCGCTCCAGGTGAGATGGACGGCTTCCTGGACGGCGTGGACGCGGTGCGCGAGCGCACCGAGCGCGCGGAGGCACGCCTGGCCCGGCTCGAGCGCGCACTGAGGGAGCGTGGCGCATGACGCCGTTGCGCCTCGCACCGCGCCTGCTGCGCGTCACCGCCGTCCTCCTCAAGTACCAGCTCGACGAACTCGTGGATGGCGCGCACCTCTTCCGCCCGCTGAAGCTCGTACGCCCGCTGTTCCCAGGACCTTCCGTCGAGGTGCGCGCGCTGCCACGCGGCGCGCGCCTGCGCCTCGCGCTTACCGAGCTAGGGCCCATCTTCGTCAAAGCGGGACAGGTGCTCTCCACGCGCCGCGACCTCGTGCCCACCGACGTGGCCGACGAACTCGCCCTGCTGCAGGACCAGGTGCCGCCCTTTCCGGGCAGCGAAGCCCGCATCATCGTCGAACGCGAACTGCGTGCGCCCATCGGCACCCTGTACGCGTCGTTCGACGAGGTCGCCCTCGCCTCCGCCTCCATTGCGCAGGTGCACGCCGCAACGCTGCACGACGGCCGCGAGGTGGTGGTCAAGGTGCTGCGCCCCGGCATCGACCGGCGCATCGCGCGCGACATCGACCTGCTGCACGCGCTGGGCCGGCTCGCCCAGCGCTGGCACCCCAACGCCGACAAGATCCGGCCACTCGACGTCGTCGCCGAAGTCGAGAAGATGCTGTCGAACGAACTCGACCTGCAACGGGAAGGCGCCAGCGCCAGCCTGCTGCGGCGAAATTTCGCCAGCGGCATCGACCTCTACGTGCCGGAAGTGCACTGGGACTACAGCACCGAACGGGTGCTGACGCTCGAGCGCGTGCGCGGCGTGAGCGCCGACGACATCGAAGCGATCGACGCCGCGGGCCTGGATCGCAAACACCTCGCGGAGAAAGGCGTCAGGCTCTTCTACGAACAGGTGTTCCGCGACAACTTCTTCCACGCCGACGCGCACCCGGGGAACATCTGGGTCGATACGTCGCGCGTGGACGAGCCGCGTTTCATCGCGCTGGACTTCGGCATCATGGGTTCGCTGCCCGAGGCCGACCAGTACTGGCTGGCGGAAAACTTCATCGCGCTGTTCGAACGCGATTACGCGCGCATCGCCCAGTTGCACGTAGCCGCGGGGTGGATGCCGTCCACCATCCGCCTCGACGAACTGGAAGCAGCCGTGCGCACCGTGTGCGAGCCGTACTTCACCCGTCCGCTTTCGCAGATCTCCATCGCGGAACTGGTGGTGAAGCTGTTCCAGACCGCGCGCCGTTTCGAACTGACGCTGCAACCGCAGCTCATCCTGTTGCAGAAGACGCTGCTCAACATCGAGGGCGTCGGCCGCATGCTCGATCCGGACATCGATATCTGGGCGGTCGCGCATCCGGTGTTGCGGCGCATCCTGCGCGAGCGCTACAGCGTGCGCGCCACGCTTCGCGACGTGCGCCGCCGCCTGCCCGAATGGCTGCACAACGCCCCCCGCGTGCCGGATCTCGTACGCGACGCCCTGCGTCAGGTAGCCAGCGGCCAGCAGGTGCAGGTAGCGGATCCATTGGCGCTGACGCTCGTGCGCGAGGACGCGCGGCGCATGCGGCGCCTGGTGGCGTGCGGGCTGCTCGGCTCCGCCCTGTTGGTCTGCGCCGCGCTGATCGGTACGCTGGCACCGCACGCGGCGTGGCCGGCCGCGGCGGTCGCCGTGGCGGGGCTCGTCGCCTTCGTCGCAGGCTGGCCCCGCCGCCTGCCCTGACCCGTGCTGGAGATCCTCTATCAGGACGACGACATCGTCGCCGTCAACAAGCCCGCGAACCTCGCCGTGCACCGGTCGGCGTTCGTAGGGCCGGACGATGCCTTCCTCATCGACCTCCTGCGGGAGCAGGTGGAAGGACGCCTGCACCTCGCGCACCGCCTCGATCGCGCCACGTCCGGCGTGCTGCTGGTGGCGCGATCGCCCGAGGTCGCCGCGCAACTGGGCGAGCAGTTCATGGGGCGCAGCGTGCGCAAGCGTTACCTCGCGGTGGTGCGCGGCTGGCCGGAGCCTGCGGAGGCGACGGTTGACTATCCCCTTCCCGGATCACGCGAAACAGGGCCGCGCAAGGATGCCCGTACCGACTACCGCCGCCTTGCCACCGTCGAGGTGGACATCCCGCTGGGCCGCTACGAGAAGCAGCGCTACGCCCTCGTGGCAGTGGAGCCGCAAACAGGCCGCTTCCGCCAGATCCGCAAGCACTTCGCACATATCCACCATCCGATCGTGGGCGACAGCCAGCACGGTCGCGGGGATCACAATCGCCTGTTCAAGCAGCACTTCGCCTCACATCGTTTGCTGCTGCACGCGGCGTCGCTCTCGTTCTTCCACCCGGCCGACGGGCGTCCGCTCACCCTGGCCGCCGGCCTGGACGATACGTGGGTTCGCGTTCTCGAACGCTTCGGATGGCGGGAAGCATGCTCATCGTGGAGCGATGCCTCCCCGGCAGCGTGCTAGCGGGCAAGCCACGCGTTGAGCGTGCCGTACCCGACATCCGGCGCTTCCCGTTCCAGCAGCTCGGCTGCCATGCGTCCGGCGGTGGCATAGGCTTCCAGTGACAACGCGATGCCGGCGCTCAGCCGGCGCGCGCCCGCGTCGAACAGGTCCTGGCGCGAAGGCAGTCCCGGCACCAGCATCACGTTGAGCGGCATGGGCGCGATGCCGCCGGCCACGCGACGTACCTCGTCGAGCGCCTTGATCCCCGGGACGAACAGGCCGTCGGCGCCGGCCTCCCTGTAGAGAGCGGCGCGCCGAAGGACCTCCTCCACTCCCGCATCGCCCGAGGCCATCCCGCGCAGGAGCACGTCGGTGCGAGTGTTGATGTAAAGGTCGCGCGAGCCCAGCGCCGCGCGGATGGCGCGAAGCTTCGCCGCCAGTACGTCCGGGTCCTTCGTGCCGTCTTCGATGTTGATGCCGGCCACGCCGGCATCGACGAGAGCGGAAACGAACGAGGCAACCTCGGAAGGATCGTCATGGCAGCCTTCCTCGATGTCCGCCGTAAGGGGCACGTCGATCGCCCGCACGATGCGGCGGACCGCTGCCAGCATTTCCTCCGGCGGCAGATGGTCGCCATCGGGCCAACCGCAGGACCAGGCTACGCCGGCGCTGGTGGTCGCTACCGCACTGGCGCCAGCGTGCTGCACCACCGCCGCACTGGCGGCATCCCAGGCGTTGGGCAACACGAGCAGGGTCGATCCGGCATGCAGGTCGCGGAACCGTTGAGCGTTCATGCAAAGGGTGTCCTGGGAGGGTGGAAAGGCGAACGATCCATCATGCGGCCGCTGTCCGCAACTGCCTTTCGGGCGCCTATTCGGGCGCCGGCCGTGTAGGAGACGGCAAGACGCGGTGAGCCGGCACCTCACCCGTCACAGACACGACGTTCAACCCCCCGATGCTCGAATGGCCCCCGACCCGGCACGGCGATCGCCGCCGTGCAGGCCACACCGATCGAGGAAACGCCATGAACGAAGACACCCTCAAGGGCCAATGGAAGCAGTTGAGCGGCAAGCTGAAGGAAAAGTGGGGCAAGCTCACCGACGACGACCTCAAGGTTGCCGAAGGCAGCAGCGAATACCTCGCAGGCAAGGTCCAGGAGCGCTATGGCGTGGCTAAGGACGAAGCGGAAAGGCAGGTGAAGGAATTCCGCGATCACTACGATCAGCACGATCGGAAACACTGACCCCACCCCTTATTCGCAGAAGGAGAACACCATGCTTCATTGGGCCGTCATCTTTTTCGTGATCGCGCTTATCGCCGCGGTCTTCGGCTTCACCGGCATCGCCGCCGGCGCGGCCAGCATCGCGAAGATCCTTTTCGTGGTCTTCCTGATCCTCTTCATCCTTTCGCTGCTGTTCGGCGGCTTGCGTCGCGGGCCGAGGGTGTAGGCAGCGATACCTCGACAGCACACGAAGCCCCGGCCCCAGACCGGGGCTTTTTTTTGGTTCTTCACGGACGCCCGGGAATGCGCGCTGTCTTCGTTACGGTAGGGCAGTCACGGCGAGTGCGTGCCGCGCTCCCTGTGGGAGCCGCCATGGCGGCGAGGAACGCTCGCGAGATCGTCGCAAGGTAGACGCGACCCTGTGGGAAGTGTGGGAAGCTGTCTCTTATACACATCT